>CAZRWZ010000148.1:0-7264 GCA_964603745.1 uncultured Bacteroidaceae bacterium
GCGTGCGAGAAATTCAAACCGCAGAATACTACGGTATTTGAGGATTTGGATTTTGAGCAACAACGCAGAAATCGGACTTTATAATTCAATCTCTAAATAAGATTACGAGTCTTTATCTCAAGATATTTATTAATAGCATTAATTGTAAGCTCTTGTGGCGATGTTAAAATAGAAAGTATTCCGTTTTTTTCCAGTTCTCTTGCTATTTGATGTTTTTCTGAAACAAACTTTTCGGCAGTAGTTTTAATAAAAATTTCTGACATAGTTTCAGCATTTGTTTTTGTCATTTTGTTAAGTTCTGTATTGTCGAAAATTACTACAACCAACAAGTGTAAATGAGCTATTTTTCTAAGAATATTTATATGTCGCTTTAGCGAAACCATTGTTTCAAAATTGGTGTAAAGAAACAGCAAACTACGTTTTGTGATATTTCTTTTTACGGCAATATAAATTTTTTCGTAATCGCTTTCTAAGAAACCTGTTTTTTGATTGTAGAGTATTTCCGAAATACGAGAAATTGTTCCACTTTTCTTTTCCGATTTCAGAAATGTATCTAGTTTATTAGAAAAAGTAACTACACCTGCCTTGTCATCTTTTAATATAGAGATATTAGACAAAACTAAACTTGCGTTGATAGCATAATCTAACAAGGTCATTTTATCGAAAGGCATTTTCATAACTCTACCTTTATCTATTAAAGAATATACGTCTTGCGATTTTTCATCTTGATACTGATTAACCATCAATTGGGCTTTTCGGGCAGTAGCTTTCCAATTTATTGTACGATAATCGTCGCCTTGCACATATTCTTTTATCTGTTCAAACTCGGTTTGATTTCCTATTTTTCTTATTTTTTTAATTCCATATTCCGATAGTCTGTTAGATATAGCTATTAGCTCATATTTTCTCATCTGCAAAAACGATGGATAAACTTTTGACAATGCATTATAATTGAATTTATATCGACGTTTTGCCAAACCAAGAATGCTGCGAGCATAAATATTTAGATTGCCAAAATTATACTCGCCACGTTTTTTCGGAAATAGCGAATATTCAAAAGTTTTTTCGCTTCCTTGTTCTAATTCTGTTTTAATAATAAAATCTCGTTTCTGAAAAATAAACGGTAATTCATCAATAATAGAAAGAAGTATTTTTGTTCCGTAATTATTTTTTACATTAATAAATATTTTGTTTTCGTCGCCATTAGATAGCTTTTCGGGTACTTGTCTGGTAGCAATAATTCCTTTTTTATTATTGAAAAGCAAAAGCAAATCAACAAAAAATAATACTAAAAGAAATAAAAAACTATATTTTGCGATATAAAAAAACACAGGAATAAATTCTCCGATAACCGCAACAGAAATAATTCCGGCTATCAACAAATAAGTTTTATTTGATATGTAAATTACTTTAACTAGTTTCACATCAATAAATTAACGTGGTACTTCAATTGCCGAAACTATTTGTTTTATAGCATCTTTTACGTTTACACCTTCCATTTCTTTTTCTGGAGTAAGAATAATTCGGTGGCTAAGAACAGGGTAAATTACTTCTTTAATATCTTCCGGTGTAACAAAATCTCGTGCATTTATAACAGCCATTGCCTTTGCTGCATTAAGAATATTAACCGATGCCCTTGGCGATGCTCCTAAGAATATAGAGCTGTTATTTCTTGTAGAATTTACAAGTTTTGCAATATATTTTAATAAGTTATCTTCTACCACAACTTTTTTTGCAAGTGCTTGATATTCTATTAATTTGTTTTTTGTTAAAACTTTGTTTATATCGCTTGTAATATCTTTTTCTTCTAGTTTATGATGCGTAAGTAATATCTTTTCTTCCTCCTCTAAACTCGGATAATCAACATCTATTTTAAACAGAAAACGGTCTAATTGTGCCTCTGGCAAACGATATGTTCCTTCGTGTTCAATTGGGTTTTGTGTTGCTAAAACAATAAAAGGCTTTCCCGGATAATAAACTTTGCCATCGAAAGTAATTTGGCGTTCTTCCATTATCTCGAACAAAGCAGCTTGTGTTTTTGCAGGCGAACGATTTATTTCATCAATTAAAACAAGATTAGAAAAAATTGGACCTTTTTTAAATTCAAAATCGTTAATTTTTGTGTTGAATATTGATGTTCCTGTAATATCAGAAGGCATTAAATCGGGTGTAAATTGAATGCGTGAAAAATCGGTATCAATAGATTTTGCTAAAAGTTTTGCTGTAAGTGTTTTTGCTACACCTGGCACACCTTCTATCAACACATGACCATTTGCAAGTATTGCTGTTAGCAATAAATCAATAAATTTTGATTGACCAATTATTACTTTTGCCAATTCAGTTCTAATGGCTTCAATAGATTTATTTAATTCGCTTAAATCTGTTCTTGTTTCAAATGTGTTTTCGTTTTCCATATTTTTTTATTCTTAGTTTAACGAAAGTAGCAGTTATCTTTTATAATTGCAACTATACTTTATTTCTATTTATATAATTATAATCAGAGATTATTGTGTTTAAAAATTTCTTGGCTTCTTGTTCTGTTTTTATTCCCAAAACTTTTTCTACTTTGTTTTTTGTTTCGTAAGATAAGGTAATATTTTTTGGGCTTGGATTTTTTACGGCCAAATCTAAAACTTCTTTCACTATTGTGATATCATTATCGTTTAATAGGTTTATGTTTTCAAACTGTATTTTGTAATTTTCATCAATATTTGTAAAAATAGTATCGAATAATTCTTGATTATTCTGAATTTTAATAACAGTTGTGTCTGCAACAACATCGCCTAAGCGTTGTCCTTTTTTGCTAAATGCTATTATAAAAATAGCAACTCCGCCAAACATTATATAAATATCAATTAATCTAAAAATCCATCGTACAATATAATTATATAGCTTAGGTTTGCCTCCATCTAAACGAACAACTTTGATTTTCATTATTTTTTTACCAATTGTTTGTCCATCAAAAAATACTTCAAAAAAGAGATTATAGAAAATTACAGGAATGTACACTATAAAAACTAATAATACAGATATTGTATTCCCTAAATTTGTGAAATGAAATATTGATACTATTACTACCAAAAAAATGAAATATAGTAATAATATCAACAAATCGAATAAACTTGCTAATATTCTGTTTCCAAGTCCTGCAATTTTATTCGATAATTCTACATTTTGTACTGTATTTATATTAAAATTTTCCATAATTATCTGTCAAAGTCAAAGTTGTCAATCCAGTTTCTACGCATAGGCAAAGCTAAATCTTTAAGCATTGCCGCTTTCACATTTATTTTAAAATTATAACTTTTATATGTTCCAAAAGGGATTAAATTTAAACTCATTTGCCAGCAATGCAAATCGCGAATAAAAGTTAATGATGTATATGTAAATTCAGATTTTTCTAAATCGTAACCTGATGTAAATCTAAATTTCCAATTTTTTGTTAAAGATAAATTTCCTTGAAACCTAAGTGTTTGAGTAAGATTTTTTTCCCATTCTTGGGTATTAACAATAAATTTATGACTATTCATAATTAAACTATAATCTACAGATAGACTCCATGGCATCGAAAAATCGGAATAAATATAAAATGCATCAATAGGAACTCCTGTTGCATTTGAAATTTCTTCATCGGCACGAGTTATTTTTCTTTTATTTTTTCCGGGAGATAAACCTTTAGAGTTTAAAGTTGCACCAAGCGACAAATTCCAGCTTACCAGTCTAAACATTTGGTTTTTACTATCATACAAAAAAGCATTGTATAAATGACCAGTTGTATCGTTATCGTAAAGTGTTAGTCTTGTGTTAAAATTAACTCTAAATATTTTCATTATATTTGTATTTGCTCTTACGTTTACATCAGACCAGTTTAAGCTGTCAAGTGCCATATTATATGCAGTACTAAAATTTAACGAATTCAACAAACTAACTTTTTTATTTGTTTTAACAGAGTCTTTTCTGTTTCTAACTTTCATTTCTAAATTGTTGTTTAAACTAAGTGCAATTCTACCATATTTTCCACTAGGTGGTGTTCCGTAAATTCCTTTCCATGCACCAGTTCCTCCATCATAAATTGAATATTTTTTTTCTGTACCATCATGCATAGTAAAATATTGATAATATCCATATTTTGTATCACCAAAATCTGGTCGCCAATCGAAACTAACGGTTGGTGTCATTTTGTGGCGAATAGCTTGTATTGCAGGGTCTTTACCAATAAATTGATACATTCCAAAAATTTCTGTTGATACGGGTAAAGATATTCTGTAATCCCAAGCTCTAGAAAAATTGTTTAATGTATCAACTGTAAATTGGTTGTATAATGTATCTGTTGGTGTTGTTACAATTTCCTGAAAACTACGGTTTATTGATTTAAAATACCATCTTTCTGTATAATCAAAACGAGGACTAAGGTTAAAATATTTTAAAAGTTTCATTGATGTGCTTACAGGTATTTTTTGAATAATTCCGTTTCTGAATTGGTTCATTCCTTCGGGAGTAAAGATTGTGTCTTCGTGTACTTGTGTTACAATATTTTTAAAATTGTTATTATACGAAACGCCTATTTTTTCATACCATCTGGCTTTTCCTACTCTATTTTTTCTTTTTAAAGGATAGATACGAGACATAGAGAATGTTAATTGAGGTAATGTAACGTCCATATAACCAGAAAATTCTGAGGTGTTATTCTGACTTTGAGCAGCATTAACATTTAAATTGAATGGTGAGTTAGGAAATTTTAGCCTGTAGTTTACACTTGAACTTAACGAACCACTTAATCTATCATTATCGTTAGTCATATTATATGCTTTGTATTTGCTAGAACCCATATTTACGTTTGCAGAAAAACTACTGTTTGGTCTTGCTTTTTGGTCTTGCACGTGTTTCCATTTTATCCAATATGCCGACGATTTTGTATAAGTTGTTTCAAAAGGTTCGCCAACATATAGTTCGGAATAATCTAATTTAAAATTACCGCTATATCTATATCTTTTCTTGTAATTTGTTATGTCTTTTATGCCCCAGCTTCCGTTTGTATAAATATCAAAAAGCACTTTTGTATCAACATAATCGCTTATATGAAAATAATATCCTCCATCTCGTAAGAAAAAACCTCTTCTTTCTTCTTCTCCATAAGATGGGATAATTATTCCTGATGCATTTTTATTTTGGTCAGGGAACAGACCAAATGGTAAACCTATGGGTAAAGGTACATCTTCAATAACCAAATACGAAGGACCTGCAACAATCTCTTTATCAGGAATTACCTTTGCTTTAGAAAGTTTTAGATAAAAATGTGGGTGTTCTAAATCGCAGGTGGTATATTTTCCATTTTTAATGCATATTTCATTATTAGGCATTTTTTTTGTTTTTGCACTGTGTAAATATCCACCACCTTGTTCGGTAATAACGCCTTTAATTATTCCTTTTTTAGAACTTAAGCAGTATCTTATTGTATCGGCATTAAATTCTTCGGTTTTATCTTTAAATTTAGGTTTTCCATTAATACTACCTGAGCTATCGCTAATTCCATATGCCTCAATTATTTTGGTTTGCATATTAACAGAAATATATTCGGCTTCTAAACGAATATCGCCATAAATTACATAAGCATCGCCATATAAATAAACAGTTTGATTTTTTATATCAAAAGCTGTAGAATCCACTCCATTATAAGAAAACGGAACATCAATTGACTTTTTTTTACCACTTGATTTTATTTTAATAGTGTTAGAATCTACAATTTCAACACCTATTGTATCAGCAATATTTTTTTCTCTAAAATTAGAAACAGTATCTCCTCCTAAATATATTACACTGTCAGTTGTAACCATACCAACGGTGTCATTATGATTTATAAACATAGAATCAGGTTTTTCAACTTGCGAAAAAACACTTGTGTTACAAATTAAAATAACAATTAAAATAAAAAGATATCGTTCTAATTTTAAATACAAATTATTAGTATTATTTTTGTAGTAAACTATTTTAATAATTTTTTTTCAAAAATAAATATAATATTACATTATACATAATGATGAAGCTTTATAAATATTACTTTTTGACACTTATTTTAACTTTCTTTATAAGTTTTAATAATATAACTCAGGCTCAAGACAATACAACAAAGAAAAAAATGATTGTTGTAATTGATGCCGGACACGGAGGAAAAGACCCCGGAGCCATAGGAAAAAATGGAAAAGAAAAAGATTTAGCTCTAACTTTAGCGTTAAAACTAGGTAATTATATAAAAGAAAATCTTGATGATGTAAAAGTTATTTATACCAGAGATAAAGATGTTTTTGTTGAACTTTATAAAAGAGCAAAAATAGCAAACGACAATAAAGCAGATTTATTTATTTGTATTCATGCAAATTCTAATGATAGCCCAAAACCTTATGGTTGCGAAACTTATGTGCTAGGAAGCAGACGTAATGCTAGCAATTTAGCTGTAGCTAAGAAAGAAAACTCTGTGATTCTTCAAGAAGATAATTACGAACTTCAATACGATGGGTTTGACCCAAATTCGCCTGAGGCAAATATTATTTTCACTCTATATCAAAACGAATTTTTAGACCAAAGTTTATTATTTGCAGGAAAAATAGAAAATCAATTTAAAAACAGAGTAGGAAGACAAGATAGAGGAGTGAAAGAAGCAGGTTTTGTTGTACTTTATAGAACCACCATGCCAAGTGTATTGATAGAGGTTGGTTTTGTATCAAATCCTGAAGAAGCAAAATTTCTTTTTTCGGAACAAGGAAGCGATTATATGGCTTCGGCAATGTATAGAGCTTTTAAAGAATACAAAAAAGAAACTTTCGATGATGAAATTATTCCTGAGAAAAAAACAGAACTAAAATCTGTTGAAAAAGCAAATATTGTATATAAAATACAAATTGCTACAATGGATAAAGATATTAAAATTAAACCTCAAAAATTTAAAGGTTTAGAAGGTGTTACAATGTATAAAGATGATAACGCATATAAATATTTTTATGGAAACGAAACCGATTATAGCAAAGTAGCAAATTTACAAAAACAAGCACGAGAAAAATATCCTGATGCTTTTGCCGTAGCTTTTAAAAATGGTAAAAAAATATCTCTTAAAGAAGCTCGCAAATTAGACAAGAGCCTTTAAATTGTTATGTTGTAGCATACTTAGGGTCTGCTGAGAAACACATAGCAGGTTGTTATAAAGCCACTTAAGTCAAAACACGCTGTTGTAAGTGCAAACTTTTTAAAACATATGTGCTTATAAGTTTGC
>CAZRWZ010000149.1:0-7123 GCA_964603745.1 uncultured Bacteroidaceae bacterium
CAAAATCCAAATCCTCAAATACCGTAGTATTCTGCGGTTTGAATTTCTCGCACGCAGAAATCGGACTTTATAGACAGAGCCTATGTAATTTAAGCATATAAACTTAATTGTAAGAAAATAATTAATATAAGTCCTCGTATATCAAAAAACAAGTTTATCTTTGCAAACTGAATTTTTTCTGTCGTAGTTATTAATTGGGTATTAATTTGACGTAGAATAAGATTCTTTTAAAGGCAATTTTGCCTTAGTCAATTTTTAAATTAAATATTATGACATTCGAAGAAATTGGAGTTAAAGCCGATATACTTAAGGCTATTAACGAATTAGGATTTGAAAATCCAACGCCTATACAGGCACAAACTATCCCACATTTATTAGAAAATTCTGATCAAGATTTGCTTGCATTTGCACAAACCGGTACAGGAAAAACAGCTGCTTTTGGTTTACCCATTATTCAGCAAATAGATGTAAACGAGAAAAAAACGCAAAGTATTATTTTAGCACCTACTCGAGAATTATGTATTCAAATTGCAAAAGATATAGAAAAATATTCTAAATATCTGAAGAATATGAACGTAGTTCCTGTGTATGGCGGCACTTCTATCGACACCCAAATAAGAGCATTAAACAAAGGAGCTCAAATAGTTGTGGGAACACCTGGTAGAACACTAGATTTAATTAAAAGACGTAAATTAAGACTACAAAATGTACAATGGTTAGTTCTTGACGAAGCCGACGAAATGCTTAATATGGGTTTTAAAGATGAGCTGGACCAAATTTTATCTGAAACACCCGATTACAAACAAACTCTTTTATTTTCTGCAACAATGCCAAAAGAAGTGGCACGCATTGCTCGTGAATACATGAAAGACACAAAAGAGATTAAAATAGGCGAGAAAAACGCAGGTGCAAAAAATGTAGAACACGAATATTATTTAGTTCGTGCAAGCGATAAATATGCTGCACTTAAGCGAATTGCCGATATAAACCCTCAGATTTACGGAATTGTTTTTTGTAGAACAAGACGAGATACCAAGGCAATTGCCGATAAACTTATTGAAGACGGATATAACGCAGATGCATTGCATGGCGATTTATCTCAAGCACAACGAGATATGGTTATGCAACGCTTTAGAATAAGGAACTTACAAATATTGGTAGCAACCGATGTTGCTGCTCGTGGTTTAGATGTTACAGATTTAACACACATTATAAATTACAGTTTACCTGATGACCCCGAAGTTTATGTTCATCGTAGCGGTAGAACAGGTCGTGCAGGCAAAAAAGGTTTATCAATTACAATCGGACACTCTAAGGAAACAAGGAAAATAAAGGCATTAGAAAAAATGGTGAAAAAAACATTTAAACATGCACAAGTTCCTGGTGGCGAAGAAATTGTAGAAAAACGCCTTTATAACTTAATCGACAATATTAAAAATACAGATGTTGACGAATCGCAAATAGAACCATTTTTAGCAAATATTTTTGAAAAATTTGAAGATTTATCTCGCGAAGAGTTAATTAAAAAGTTTGTTTCGGTTGAATTTTCTCGTTTTTTAAAATACTATAAAGGAGCAAGAGATATTAATATAAGAGCCGACGAACGAGGTGGTAGAGATGATAGAGACGGAAGAGACGGAAAAGATGGACGTTCTAACAAAAACCCAAGAAATCCTAATACAAAATTCTCTCGTTTTTATATTAATTTAGGAACACGCCAAGATATTAATGCAGCAGTATTAATGGGTGTTATAAACGATTTTACAGGAAATAAAAATATTGAAATCGGCAAAATTGATATAATGAAAGGCTTTTCGTTTTTCGAGGTAGACAAAAAATATGAGAATAATATTGAAAAATCGTTTGCCGATGCAAAATATAAAGATCAAAAAATTGTTGTAGAACTTTCTAATGCTAAGCCTTCTACTTCAAATGATGATGGATATGGTAAACGCCGAAACAGAAATAAAAATTTTTCTGATAGATCATCATCTTCACCAAGAAGAAAAAACAAATCTTTCGAGGGAAAAAGACGCAGAAAAGATAGAAGATAAATTTTTGTTTTAATATCTTTGTAAATTGATTAAAAATATGGCAAAAAAGATAGATAAAGATACAATAAAATTGCACGATGTAATTATCGAAGCAATTCAAGAAAAAAAAGGGAGTGATATATTAAGTATAAATCTCTCAAAAATAGAGGGGGCAGTAGCCGATTTTTTCATTATCACAAATGCAAATTCTAATACGCAAGTTATGGCAATAACAGGCGAAGTAGAAGATGCTACACGAGAAAAATTAAAAGAAAAAGTTTGGAAAAAAGAAGGCGAAGATAATGCCCAATGGATTTTAATGGATTATGGTTCAATAGTAGTTCATGTGTTTCAAACACCATACAGAGAGTTTTATAAAATAGAAGAACTGTGGGCTGATGGAAAAATATCAACTTTCTAATAATAAAAAAATTAAGATGGCTGAAGATAATAAGAAAAAAACACAAGATAAGAAAAAATTTAACACTAAATTACCAAGTAATGCACCTAAACCAAAGTTTAGTATTTATTGGGTATATGGAGTAATTGCTGTGATTTTTATAGCACTAAATTTTTCAAACATGGGCGAAAAAGTTGAGGATATCGGCTGGGGTCGTTTTGAAACTGATATGCTTAAAAAAGATGATGTAGAAAAAATTATAGTAGTAAATTGGAAATATGCAGAAATTTATATCAAAAAAGATAAATTAAAAGAAGACAAGTATAAAGACGCTGCAAATAAAAAAGAAAACCAATTTACAGGACCCGGACCACAATATAATTTACCCATTTTAGATGTAAAAATTTTTAGCGAAAAAATGGATAAAGCTCAAGAAGGAAAATCAGAAATAGAAAAAGTATCTGTTATTCCAGAAGAGCGAAAAGATGTAATGGGTGATATAATAAGTTGGGTTTTACCACTTGTATTTTTAGTAGTTATATGGATGTTTATAATGAAAAGAATGACCGGAGGAGCCGGTGGTGGAAGTCAAATTTTTTCTATCGGAAAATCTAAAGCAAAAGTTTTCGATAAAAATGCTAAGGTAAAGGTAAACTTTAACGATGTAGCAGGTTTAGAAGAAGCAAAAGTTGAAATAAGAGAAATTGTAGATTTTCTTAAAAAACCAGATAAATATACAACTTTAGGCGGTAAAATCCCTAAAGGAGCATTGCTTGTAGGACCTCCAGGTACAGGAAAAACCTTACTTGCAAAAGCTGTTGCAGGCGAGGCACATGTTCCGTTTTTCTCAATGTCGGGTTCCGATTTTGTTGAAATGTTTGTTGGTGTTGGAGCTTCTCGTGTAAGAGATTTATTTAAACAAGCCAAAGAAAAATCGCCATGTATTATATTTATTGATGAAATTGATGCAATAGGTCGTGCAAGAGGTAAAAATCCAAATATGGGAGCAAACGACGAAAGAGAAAATACTCTTAATCAACTGCTTACAGAAATGGACGGTTTTGGTGATAATAGCGGAGTAATTATTCTTGCTGCAACAAATAGAGTAGATGTACTTGATAAAGCTCTACTTCGTGCAGGGCGTTTCGATAGGCAAATACATGTTGAATTACCTGATATTACAGAACGTAGAGATATTTTTAGAGTTCATCTTAAACCCTTAACAAAATTATCTAAAGAGGTTAGTGTTGATTTTTTATCTAAACAAACGCCTGGTTTCTCTGGTGCCGATATTGCTAATGTTTGCAACGAAGCTGCACTTATTGCTGCTCGTAAAGGTAACAAAGAAGTAACAAAACAAGATTTTCTTGATGCCGTTGATAGAATTATTGGTGGTTTAGAAAAACGTAATAAAATAATGACCAAAGAAGAAAAAACTACTATAGCATATCACGAGGCAGGACATGCTGCCACAAGTTGGTTGTTAGAACACGCAAATCCTTTGGTTAAAGTAACAATTATTCCACGTGGTCGTGCACTTGGAGCAGCTTGGTATTTGCCAGAAGAACGCCAAATTACAACAAAAGAACAAATGCTCGATAATATTTGCTCTACACTTGCAGGACGTGCCTCTGAAGAAATTAATTTCGGAAAAATTTCTACCGGTGCTTTAAACGATTTAGAAAAAGTAACAAAACAAGTTTATGCAATCATAACGTATTATGGCATGAGCGATAAACTTAAAAATATTAGTTATTTCGATTCTACAGGACAAAACGAATATTCGTTTCAAAGACCATATAGCGAAGAAACTGCCGAAATTATAGATAAAGAAGTAGCTAAAATTATTGATGAACAATATGAAAGAGCTCTTAAAATTTTAAATGATAACAAAGACAATTTAATAAAACTTGCAAAAATTTTACTAGAAAGAGAAGTAATTTTTGCTGATGATTTAAAGCAAATTTTCGGGTCGAGACTTTGGGGTAGTCGTAACGATATGCTCGAAAAAGAAATTGAAGAAGATAAGCTTAAATTAAATCCTAACAATCAAACTTCTACGGCTACTATTAGCTTAGAAGAACATAAAAAAGAAGAAAAAGATACAAAATCTGAAGAAGAAAAAGTATAATAATTAATGAACTCTGCAAGAGAAAAAATATTAAATAAATTACCTGATACAGAAATAACAAAAACTGAATACACTGTATCGGAAAATATTTATGCCAAAGGCGAAGGCAGTTTATTAAATATTTTTAAATCGGAAATAGAGCTTGTAGATGGCGAAGTTTTTATTGTTGATGATAAAAAAAACTTAAATATTGAGATAAATAATTATTTAAAAAACAATACATTAAGTAAAATTTACTCTAACTATCCTGATTTAAGAATTAATAATGACTTTAAATTAATAAAAGAATTTTCTACCGAAATAGAAGTAGCGATAACAACTTGCGAATATCTTTCTGCCAGAACAGGTTCTGTTATGTTATCATCGCATAATGATGGTCGCAAAATAAATATTTTTGCTCCAATACACATTGTTATTGCCAACGAAAATCAAATTTTACCCGATATAGACGATTGTATCGTATCACTAACTAAAAAATATGATAAATTACCCTCGTCAATTTCTTTTGCTACAGGTCCAAGCAGAACTGCCGATATAGAAAAAACACTGATACTTGGAGCACACGGGCCAAAAAAATTAAGTGTTTTTATAATCAAGAATTCGGAATAATTTATGGGTGTTTATCAATTATATTTCGAAGGAATAGTTTTAGGGATTTTGGTTTCTGCTCCATTAGGTCCTATTGGGGTTTTAACAATTCAACGCACAATAAACAAAGGTCGCAATTCTGGTATAATAACAGGTTTAGGGGCATTAACTGCCGATACTTTTTATGCTGCTTTGGCAGGATTTGGGGTTTCTATAATTACTAAATTTATATCAAACCACCAGCTTTCGTTTAGAATTATAGGCGGTTTTATTTTGCTGTTTTTGGCATATAAAATTTTTAATACAAATATTTCGGAACAAGTAAAAAATAGAAAAATTGGTAAGAATAATTATATTTCTGATTTTATTTCAACTTTTTTACTTACTATCTCAAACCCATTAACAATAATATTTTTTGGTTTAGCTTATGGCTCAATTGGAGTGAGAAGCACATTCGATTTAGAACGATTATTAATGCTAATTGCAGGAATATCAACAGGTGCAGCAATTTGGTGGTTTGGCTTGGTATCAATAATAAGTATTTTTAAAGATAAATTTCGTTTAAAACAACTTTGGTGGATTAATAAAATAACCGGTATATTGATTGCTGTTTTTGCAATTTTAATTGTACTTTCTGTGGCGTTTTTATAGTAAGATTAAATATTAGACGCAGATGAACACAGATAAAATATGATAAAAGCAAAATAAAAATCATAACAATCAGCGAAAATCAGCGTCAAAAAAAAAGAACAATGAAAGATAGACTATTTGGCAAAACACTTAGCGAGTTACAAGAAATTGTAAACGAACTTTCTTTGCCAAAATTTACAGCAAAACAAATTAGCGATTGGCTTTATAAAAAACATATCACATCAATAAACGAGATGTCTAATTTATCGAAAAAAGCCCGAGAATTACTGTCAGATAATTATATTTTTGGTGTTGACAAAGCCATAAAAGAAAGCATATCGAAAGACGGAACAAAAAAATATCTTTTTAAAACGCAAGAAGAAAAATATATAGAAACTGCATATATTCCTGATAAAGACAGAGCAACGGTTTGTGTATCATCGCAAGTTGGTTGCAAAATGGATTGTTTGTTTTGTTCAACAGGCAAGCAAGGTTTTCAGGCAAATTTATCGGTAAACGAAATTTTAAACCAGCTGCATAGTTTACCCGATTTCGAGAAAATCACAAATATTGTGTATATGGGAATGGGCGAACCATTCGATAATATTGATACGGTGCTTAAAAGTTTAGAAATTTTAACTGCAGAATATGGCTATGCAATGAGCCCGAAACGTATTACAGTTTCGTCTATTGGGCTAATTCCGGGAATGAGGAAATTTTTGGAAAATACCAAAGCTCATTTAGCAATAAGTATGCACTCGCCATTCGACAAAGAAAGAAAATACCTAATGCCCGTGCAATCGGCATATAGTATTGTTGATGTAATTAGCGAAATAAAATCGTTTGAATTTAATCGACAACGCCGTGTTTCGTTCGAGTATATAATGTTTAAAGGTTTAAACGACAGCGAAAAACACGCCAAAGAAATAGTTAAAATAGTTAAGGGATTAAAATGTAGAATTAACCTTATTCGTTATCACAGTGTACCGGGTGTGCCACTTGAAACTACAAGTGAAAAAAAACTACTTAGTTTTCAAAACTATCTAAAATCTAAAGGAATACTAACAACTATTAGGGCTTCTCGTGGCGAAGATATTGACGCTGCTTGCGGATTACTTTCTACTAAAGAGATTGATTTAAAAGATAAATAGAGTTTGTTTATAATGTCCGATTTCTGCGTTATGCTTGTTTGAAAAATGGTCATTTACATATGTAAACTCACATTTTTCAAGCTACGCAAGCCCAATGTCATTAAGTTAAGACGTAAAATCTATAATTTAAGCGTAATTGCGAGGATTCCGATAACTATCGGAAGACGAAGCAATCTTGTTAATATCAAGA
>CAZRWZ010000150.1:0-7114 GCA_964603745.1 uncultured Bacteroidaceae bacterium
TCAAAAATCAACACAAAATAGCGTTAATAACCTGTTATTAACTGTAACAATTAATCCTTTTTTGCAAAATCCAAAAAAAACTATTTGGAATCCAAAAATATTATTTATATTTGACACTGATTAGTAACAAATATTTTAATTAGCACTAGTATTAACCTTACTGTTTAACAAAAACAAGGCAGTAAATAAAAAAATAATAAAATTATGAAAAAAGCACTAACAGTATTATTCGTATTATTTCTAAGTGTTTATATCCAAGCACAAGAAATGAAAGTTATAACAATTGTAGAATCAATAGTTCCTATGGGAGTTGGTCGTTCAAGAATGATTGAAGAAAAAGATGACATAGACTATAAAACTTTAACAACTGAAAGAACTGACGGGAAAAAGTCTAATAGTAAATCAACAAAAAGATCCGATGCCAAAGTAAATAAATTTGCAGAAACAAAACTTTTAAACTTTTATAGTGCAGTAGGAATTAATTTTCAGAACATAGCATCAAACGATGCTGTAATATCATCAAAAATAAACGAAATGATATCACAAGGATGGAAATTAACATTTGTAACAAGTGCCGTAGAAAGTGATAGTGGAAAGGGTGATGGAAATGGCTTGTTTATTACAAGATTATTCTTTTCTAAGTAAAAACTGTTATACAAAATAACAGTTGTAAAACATAAAAAAATACACTTTTATTAATGTGTGTATTTTTAATTGTACCGTCTCGTAATCAAATTGCGAGACGTTTTTTAGATTATTATTAAAACACTTATAAAATTAGTTTTTCAATAATATTCTAATTTATATTTGTTTACAACAAACTGTGTTTTTCAGAAATTAGCTAAAGTTTTTGATACTCATTTAGTACAAAACTCATTAATTCAGCTATATATTTTCTACTAAACGAAAATTCTATACCTGCTGTTTCATAAATTTCGGGTATTGTTTTAGAATATCCTAAACTTAATGCTGCTTCATATTTCGATAGTGCCTTTGTCTTATTCTCTTTGTAGTTTTTCCATATTGCTATTGCTCCTAGCTGCGATATAGCATATTCTATGTAGTAAAACGGTACTTCAAAAATATGCAATTGCTTTTGCCAAGCATTTCTTATATAATCATCGTATCCGCTATAATCAATAACATTTCCTGAAAATTCTAAGAATATTTTGTGCCACGCATCGTCTCTTTCGGCATCGCTATGCTTAGGATTTAAATATAACCAATGCTGAAATTTATCTACCGTAGCAACCCACGGCAGCACAGAGATAACTCCCTCTAATTGCGATTGTTTTGCACGTTTTAAATCATCTGTATCATCAAAAAACTCATTCCAATATTCCATAGAAATAAGCTCCATACTCATAGATGCCAACTCTGCTACTTCCGATGGTAAACTTTTAAAATCTACTAATTCTAAATCTTTGCTCAAAAACGAATGCACGGCGTGTCCTCCTTCGTGCATCATTGTTTCTAAATCACGTAAGTTATTAGTAGAGTTCATAAAAATAAAAGGCACATTACTTTCGTAAAGCGGATAATTATAACCGCCCGGTGCTTTACCTTTGCGAGCATCTAAATCTAAATATTTTAACTCTTTCATGGTATAAATAAAGTTACCATATTTAGGATTTATTTTAGAAAACAGTTTAATGGTTTTATTAACTAATTCATCGGTGTTTTTATACGGAACAAGTGGCTTACGTGCTTTTACATCAACTTCTAAGTCGTATGGTTTCAACTCTTTGTAAGCTAAATCTGATTTTCTTTTTTTGTGAATTTTATTAAGTAAAGGAACAATTGTTTCTTTTATTGTATTATGAAATTCTAATACATCTTCAATTTCATAATCGAACCTACCCATTTCGGTATGTTTAAAATCTCTGTAATTTCTAAACCCTGTGTTTTTTGCAACAACACTACGTTTTTCTATTAATTTTGATAATAAATCATTAAGCTTTTGTTTGTCTTCTAAACGACGATTATTTATCAATTCATAAACTTCTTTTCGTAAATTTCTATCGTTTTCTTTAAGATAGTTAGCAGCTTTATGCAAGGTGATTTCTTCGTTGTTAAATTTAATTGTCATTGCTGCGGCAATAGCACCAAATTCTTGTTCGGCAGATTGCAATTCGGCAAGGATAGCTATATTCTTTTCTCTAAAAAGTTCTATTCTTTGTTTTAAACTACGAATAGGAATTAAATATTCTTTTGGATTTAATTTTTTTATGAACTCCGAATTATAAAGCTTTTTATCTAATACATTAGATTTTTTATTAATTTCGGGTTCTATTTTACTGATAAAATACTCGAAACTTTCGGCTATTTCTTTGTTTTCTGTATCGCAAGTAGATTTTATATATCGCCAAGCAGCTTCTTCTTCTAAAATAGCTTCTAGTTCGCTTCTATCTTTTAAATACTTTTGCAAATCATTAACAGATGTTATTTCTCTGTTTTCTAAATCCAAAAAAAATGGAGCTATATCGCCCCATTCTTTAATTTCTAGAGTATCCGATAAAAATACTCTTTTTATTTTCGAATTAATTAATTCCATTTGCTTGTAATTTATTTTTCTTCTGCAGTTTCTTCTTTTTCTTCTTTTTCCTTTTTGTCTAAAGCTTCAATACTTTTTTTTGAAATAACATCGTTTTTATGCAAAATATTATACCAATTAACTACCTTTTTTATATCAGAAACATAAACTCTAGCTTCGTCATAATCAGGCAAAACTTCATTAAAAAAAGTTTTAAGCTCATCGTTGCTCGATTTATGGCTAATAATATCTTTTCCTTCAAATTTATTGAAAATATTTTTGAAAACATCAACTAAAACAACTTCTTTGTCTTCGGTGTATATCGCAATATCTTCTAAAGAACTAATTTTGTGTGTAGAATAAACAGGCATTCGTTTTTTTGTTTCGATATGTTCTACAATTAATCCGTTTTTAATCTGAGATTTCATCTCGTATAATCCCGGATATCCCGAGATAGCTAATATTCCTTTCAACATATTTTTAATATTTTTTTTAGTTCTACAAAGGTATATATCCAAATCTATATCTACAATATATTTTATTAACAACTAAATGTTATTTATTTTAGGGCGGTTTTAGTGTCTGTTTATAAAGTACTATAACTTCGTTACGCTTGTGTGGAAAGCAGTTATTTACATTAGTAAACTCCTTTACTTTCAGTGCTTTGCAAGTCTTGTTAGAGAATTTTATAAACCAGACACTCTACTTTATCAACAGACACTAAATGCTACTCCAATGCCTTAACAATTTTCTTAACCAACTCGTGACGTACCACATCAGATTGATTTAAATGAACAAAAGAAATGGCTTTTATATTTTTTATTTTATCAATAATTGGGGCTAAACCCGATGCATTGTTCTTTGGTAAATCAACTTGAGTTAAATCGCCTGTAACAATAAATTTAGCGTGTTTTCCCATACGTGTTAAAAACATTTTCAACTGTCCGAAAGTAGCATTTTGTGCCTCGTCTAATATTACAAAAGCATTATCTAAAGTTCGTCCACGCATAAAAGCTAGTGGGGCTATTTCAATAATTCTTTCTTCAAAAAAACTATCTAATCGCTTTGCGGGTATCATATCGTAAAGAGCATCGTATAGTGGTTGCAAATATGGGTCTAGCTTTTCTTTTAAATCGCCAGGTAAATAACCCAATTGTTCCCCTGCCTCAACTGCCGGACGGGTTAAAATTATTTTTTTAACCTCTTTGTTTTTTAATGCACGAACTGCCAAAGCTATTGCTGTATATGTTTTTCCTGTTCCGGCAGGTCCTATGGCAAAAATCATATCGTTTTTTGTGCTTTCAGTATCAATTTTTTTCTGATTTGGACTTAGTGCTTTTATAGCCTTACCATAGTTTCCGTAAAGTATAATGTCTTTATCCGATTTTGATGATAATTGTTTATCATCAATTATAATTGTTTTTATATCATCTAAACTTAAACGATTATATCGTGTATAAAAATTCAAGAGTTTTTCTATTATTATTTCAAAAAACTCAAGCTGTTCGTCGCTACCAACGGCTTTTATTTCGTTGCCACGAGCAATAAGTTTTAGCTTTGGAAAAGATTTTACCAAGAAATTAAAATTCTTGTTTGATGCTCCAAAAAATACAGCTAAATCAATATCAATGTTAATTATAGTTTCTTTCAATTTTTTATTTTATTTAATTATTATAGCAAAACAACAATAGTTTTCTTAACTTTGACCCGTATCATTAATTTTTAACAAGAAAAAGAAAAAACTTTTGCAAAGATATTATAAATGGCAATAATTACACTAATATCTGATTGGAATAAAAGCGATTATTACCTTGGTATTGTTAAAGGAACAATCCAATCTAAGTGTGATAAGTCGCAAATTGTTGATATTACACATAATATTGAGCATTTTAATTATCCACAAGCAGGTTTTATTGCAAAAGCTACAACAAAACATTTTCCTAAAGGTACTATTCATATAATTGCTGTAAACAGCGAAGCCACTAAAGAACACAAGCATATAATTATAAAAAACAATGGTCAGTACTATATTATGGCAGATAATGGTATTGCAGGTTTTATTTTTAAAGATACTCCTGATTTAGTTATCGAAATGGAAACTATTGAAATGCAAACAAGTTTCCCCGAAGCTACTGTTTTTGCAAAAGTAGCAGCATTTATTGCCTGTGGCGGCGATATTACAGAACTTGGCGAAGAAATAAAGCATATTTACCGACAAGTACATAATATTGCTGCAATAGATAGAAACTCCATTTCGGGAACAATAATCTATAACGATTGTTACGGAAATGCAATATCAAACATTAGTAAAGATGAATTTATAAACTACGGAAAAGACCGAAGATTTGAAGTTCTACTATCAAATAACAACAGAAAAATAACAAAAATAAGCAATAATTATAACGATGTTATTAAAGGTGAAAAACTTGCCATTTTTAATTCTATAAACCTTTTAGAAATTGCAATTAACGAAGGTTCTGCCGAAAATCTTTTTGGTTTATATAAAGGTATTAGTATTAGAATTAAATTTTTTGATTAAGATTTAAAACACAAAAGAAACTCTCTCTTTGTAATCAATAAACAAACATTGTTGAAAGTTTATTTACAAGTTATATCAATAAATTTCAGAATTAATAACAATTGTTATATTTTAGTAAATTAAAATTTAGAAAAGAATTTATTTGAAATTTGCAAAAGAAATAAAGGTCGGATTACTTATTATAGTTGCCTCAGCACTATTATATTTAGGATTAAATTATCTTAAAGGAAACAATCCTTTTAAGCAAGAAATATATTATTTTGTTAAATACAAAAAAATAGAAGGGCTTGAACTTTCGTCGCCCATAACCATAAATGGAGTAAAAGTAGGAAAAGTAAAACAAATTAGTTTTTTAGAAAACGATATTAGAAATATTATAGTAAAAATCTCATTATCGAGCAATTACCAAATACCAGATTCTAGTACTGCTCGCATATACAGTTTAGATTTAATGGGAAGCAAAGGCATACAGATTGTTTTAAGCAACAAGGATAGTTATTATAATCTTGGAGACACAATGCTTTCTTCTATAGAAATGAATTTATCTGAACAAGTAAGTGCACAAGTTGCCCCACTAAAGAAAAAAACCGAAGAATTGATGGGCGGAATTGATTCAATATTAGTTAAAATTGAATATATCTTTAACAAAACCAACAGAGCTAATATTGATAAATCTTTTGAAGCTATAAAACGTACTTTTCAAAACTTAGAAAGAACTTCTATAACATTAGATACGCTAATGACTAATGAAAAGCACAGATTGCATAATATCTTTGTTAATATAGAATCTATATCATCTAACTTTAAAAACAACAACGAAAAATTAAGTTCAATCATTCAGAATTTTAATAACTTATCAGATTCTTTATCTAAAGCCGAAATTGTTAGCACAATTAACAATGCTAATAATGCGTTAATCTCTGTTAATTCAATACTTCAAAGAATTGAACGTGGCGAAGGCTCAATGGGAATGTTACTAAACAACGATTCTCTTTATAACAACTTAAATAATTCTGCCGAAAGTTTAGATAAATTATTAATTGATTTACGAGAAAATCCTAAACGATATTTACATTATTCGGTTTTCGATTTTGGTAAAACTATAGTTGTTGACGAAGAAGGTTATAGCAAGGAAAAAGAAAAGAAAAAGAGAAAAGAAGAAAAAAAAGCTAAAAAGAACAAGAAAAAAAATGGTTCTAACAATGAAACCTTGAGTAATGATGTTAAATATAAAATACAAGTTCGTTCATCAATAAAAAAAATAAACGAAAACTCTCCAGAGTTTAAAGGTCTTGCAGATATAGAAGAAAATAATATAGGTAAATATTACAAATATACTATCGGAAATTGTTACTCCGTACAAGAAGCATATCAACTTCAAATAAAAATTCGTAAAAATATTCCTGATGCTTTTGTAGTTGCATATAAAGGTAAGGAACAAATAAGCGTTTCAGAAGCAAAAAAACTTTTAGGTAAATAAACTATGAATTTTACAGAATTAGCATTACAACGCCAAAGCGTTAGAAAATATATTACTACCGAAGTAGAAAAAGAAAAAATTGACAAAATTATTGAAGCGTGCAGAATTGCACCTTCGGCAAGTAATTCTCAACCTTGGAAAATAATAATGGTAACCGAACCAGAGCTTAAAAACCAAGTTGCCGAAGCCACTTATAGCAAAGCGGTAGCTTTTAATAAATTTACTCCCGATGCAGGTGCTATTGCAGTTTTTGTGATAGAAAAACCTAGACTAATAACACAGATTGGAGGATTTTTAAAAAACAGAGAATTTCCACTAATTGACATAGGAATTGTTTCGGAACATTTTTGTTTACAAGCAACAGAACTCGGTTTGGGTACTTGCATGATGGGGTGGTTTGATGAGAAAAAAATAAAATCTTTGTTAAATATACCACGCAAAAAACGTATAGGGCTTGTTATAAGTTTAGGATATGCTCCCGAAGACTACAAACTAAGAGAAAAAATAAGAAAAACTACCGAAGAAATGAGTTCGTTTAATAAGTATGAGTAGATATTAATTG
>CAZRWZ010000151.1:0-7107 GCA_964603745.1 uncultured Bacteroidaceae bacterium
TACTTTTTCTTTTTCCTTTTTTATTTGTTTAAATTTATAAGCGTAACCTAGCTATACTTAAAATTTTAAACTCTAAAAAAGAAAAAATAAATCCGTATAAATTCCCGAAAAGCTAAATTGATTGAGTATAATACAGATATTTGCAGTGCTATTCTACAAAAAATCTAAAATACTTTCTAGTTTAATTCCCCTAGAGCCTTTTAATAAAATAAAAGAATTTTGCATTTTATTTATTTTGAGATAATTAATTAATTCTTCTGTGTTATTAAAAAATACAAATTTTTTATTTTTAAATTTATTAAATATTTTACCCACAAAAATTACATTATCAAAACCAAGTTTATCAACTTTTTTTATGATATTTTGATGTTCTTTGTCAGAAATTTTTCCGAGTTCAAGCATATCGCCAAGTATCAGAACTTTTTTATCGGCTTTTATTTCAATAAAATTATCTATAGCTCCGTTCATACTTGTAGGGTTTGCATTATAGGCATCTACAACAATCTTATTATGCTTTGTAACAGTTAATTGCGAGCGGTTATTGCTTGGTTGATAATTTTTTAAACCGTTTTCAATTTCAATATTATCTAAACCTAAAAAAGCTCCTATTGTGCAAGCAACAGCAATATTTTCTAAATTATAAACTCCAACTAAATTTGTTTGGATATCAACAAAAGTTGTATTAAAAAATTTAACATTAATAAATGGATTTACATCAATAATTTGGCAAAAATATTTTGTTTTGTTGCTTGTAGAAAAAGGCACAATATTTTTATAGTTACCAATTAAACTCGAAAGTATTTCGTTATCAGAGTTATAAAAAATAGTTTTATTCTTATATTTTAGATAATCATAAAGTTCGTTTTTTGTGTTAATAACTCCCCTAAAACTACCAAAACCTTCAATATGTGCTTTTCCAATATTTGTAATTATTCCATAATCGGGTTCGGCAATTTTGCAAAGTAGTTCAATCTCTTTTGGGTGATTTGCTCCCATTTCTACAATTCCAAAATCTAAATTTTTATCAAAACCAAGCAATGTAAGCGGAACACCAATGTGGTTATTAAAATTTCCGGCAGTAGCTTTTATATTATACTTTTCTTTTAATACAGCATTTAAAAGTTCTTTTGTTGTTGTTTTCCCATTTGTACCCGTAATTGCAATTATCTGTATATCAATTTGTTTACGATGATAGTTTGCTAAATTTTGCAATGTTTCTAAAACATCATTAACTAAAATATAGTTATCATTCTGTTTATATTTAACTTCGTCAATAATAGTATATTTAGCTCCTTTTTCTATTGCTTGTTCTGCAAATTTATTGGCATTAAAATTATCACCTTTTAGGGCAAAAAACATAGTGCCATTGTCAATTTTTCTTGTATCGGTAGAAATACCCGAACATTTTTTAAATAAAGAATATATCTCGCTAATTTTCATAGTGTAAAAGTATAAATATATTCCTTATTTTTCAATTAAAAAATAAATTGAAAAATAAGGAAGCTATCATTAAAAATTAGTAATTTTACCAACTTAAATAAAAATGTACAATAATAATACCTATATAATATGAAAATAATAATGGTTGGTACGGGTTATGTTGGTTTAGTTTCGGGAACTTGTTTTGCCGAAACCGGAGTAAATGTAACTTGCGTTGATGTTGATCAAAAAAAAATTGAGGGCTTAAATAACGGAATAATCCCTATTTGGGAACCCGGTTTAGAAGCAATGGTAACACGAAATGTTAAAAAAGAACGTTTATTTTTTTCAACATCATTAAAAAATAGTTTAAAAGATACACAGATAGTTTTTTCGGCTGTGGGAACACCACCAGACGAAGATGGAAGTGCTGATTTACAGTATGTTTTGTCGGTTGCAAAAGAAGTTGGTCAAAATATGACTGACTATTTAGTGATGGTAACAAAAAGTACTGTGCCAATAGGAACAGCCGAAAAAGTTAGAAAAGTAATTCAAGACGAGCTTGATAAAAGAGGCGAAAAAATCCCTTTTGATGTTGCATCAAATCCTGAATTTTTAAAAGAGGGCAGTGCAATACAAGATTTTTTGAAACCTGACAGAATTGTTGTTGGGGTTGATAGCGAAAGAGCCGAAAAGGTTATGAAAAAACTTTATCGGCCATTTTTAATGAATAATCACCCTGTTATAATTATGGATATTCCATCGGCAGAGATGACAAAATACGCAGCAAATGCAATGCTTGCAACAAAAATTAGCTTTATGAACGATATTGCTAATCTTTGCGAGATTGTTGGTGCAGACGCAAAATCTGTTAGAATTGGAATTGGTTCTGATACCAGAATTGGAAGTCAGTTCTTGTATGCAGGTGCCGGATATGGTGGAAGCTGTTTTCCTAAAGATGTACAAGCACTTATCAGAACGTCAGATTCTTATGGCCATTCTTTAGAGATTTTAAAATCAGTTGAAAAAGTTAACGACAGGCAAAAATCTGTAGTTTATAATAAATTAGCTAAACATTTTAATCACGAACTCGAAGGAAAAACTTTTGCTTTGTGGGGTTTGTCGTTTAAACCAAATACCGATGATATGCGCGAAGCACCATCATTAGTTTTTATAGAAAAAATGTTGGCAGAAGGTGCAAAAATTAAAGCATACGACCCTGTGGCAATTAATGAAGCAAAACGTAGAATTGGTGATAAAATTACTTATACCAATGATATTTACGAAGCATTAGAAGATGCCGAAGCTCTTGTTGTTATTACAGAATGGTCAGAGTTTAGAATGCCAAATTTCAAAAAAATGGAGAAAATACTTAAAAATAAAGTAATTATTGATGGTAGAAATATTTACGACCCAAAAGAAATAAAAGAAATGGGTTGGACATATTACAGTATTGGACGCAAAGCAATTAAATAATTTATTCGTTAGAATAATCGTAATAACTTGATAATGAAGAAAATATTAATAACAGGAGGTGCAGGTTTTATAGGCTCACATCTATCGGAACGACTTCTTAGCGAAGGCAACGAAGTTATTTGTTTAGATAACTTTTTTACAGGTTCTAAAAAAAATATAGTTCATCTTTTAGATAACCCTTATTTTGAATTAGTTCGCCACGATGTAACAATGCCATACTTTATAGAGGTTGACCAAATTTATAATTTAGCTTGTCCTGCTTCGCCAATTCACTATCAATATAATCCCATAAAAACAATAAAAACTTCGGTTATGGGAGCAATAAATATGTTGGGATTAGCAAAAAGAATAAATGCAAGAATTCTGCAAGCTTCTACAAGCGAAGTTTATGGCGACCCTGAAATACACCCACAAACCGAAGATTATTGGGGAAATGTAAATCCGTGGGGACCACGTTCTTGCTACGATGAGGGAAAACGAAGTGCCGAAACTTTATTTATGGATTATAATAAGCAAAACAATGTTGATATAAAAGTTATCAGAATTTTTAATACTTATGGTCCTAGAATGCACCCAAATGATGGTAGAGTTGTTTCAAATTTTATTATTCAGGCATTAAAAAATGATGATATAACCATTTATGGCGACGGCTCTCAATCTCGTAGTTTTCAATATGTTGACGATTTACTTGAAGGTATGGTTAGAATGATGCATTCTGAAGATGGTTTTACAGGACCAGTAAACATTGGCAATCCTAACGAATTTACTATAAAACAATTAGCAGAAAAGATTATTAAATTAACAAATTCTAAATCTAAAATAACATATTTGCCGGCAAGTCAAGATGACCCAAGCCAACGACAACCAAATATCAGCTTAGCTAAAAAAATGTTGAATGATTGGGAACCAAATATACAATTAGAAGAAGGTTTATTAAAAACAATTAAATATTTTAAAACAATTATATAATGAAAGGAATAATTTTAGCAGGAGGCTCAGGAACAAGACTTTATCCGCTTACACGAAGCATATCAAAACAAATAATACCTGTTTATGATAAACCAATGATTTATTATCCGCTATCTGTTTTAATGTTATCGGGAATTAGAGAAATTTTAATAATTTCTACACCTACCGATTTGCATTTATACGAAGAATTGTTTGGTAATGGTAATCAACTTGGGCTAAAAATATCTTATGCAGAACAGCCATCACCCGATGGACTTGCACAAGCATTTATTATTGGCGAAGAATTTATTGGCAATGATAATGTATGCCTTATTTTAGGCGATAATATTTATTATGGACACGGATTTGGCAAAACTTTGCTTGATGCTGCAAAATTAACCGAAGGCGCATTGGTTTTTGGCTATTATGTAAAAGACCCCGAAAGATACGGTGTTGCAGAATTTGATAAAAATGGGAAAGTTATCAGTTTAGAAGAAAAACCCGAAAAACCAAAATCTAATTATGCTGTAACAGGATTGTATTATTATGATAATTCTGTTGTAGAAAAAGCAAAAAATTTGAAACCATCTCATAGAGGTGAGCTAGAAATAACTGATTTAAACAGATTATTCTTAGAAGAAGATAAACTAAAAGTTCAGCTAATGGGACGAGGAATGGCTTGGCTCGATACAGGAACACACGACAGTTTGCTTGATGCGTCTAATTTTATTGCTACAATTGAAAAACGCCAAGGATTAAAGGCATCTTGTATAGAAGAAATTGCTTACAAACGTGGGTTTATCACAAAAGAACAATTACTTGAATTGGCAGAACCATTAAAGAAAAATCAATACGGAGAATATCTTATTGATTTGGCAAATGATAACATAAAAATTTATTAATTATGGAAGTTATTAAAACCAAAATACCTGATTTGGTAATATTAAAACCTAATGTTTTTAAAGATGAAAGAGGTTATTTTTTTGAAAGTTTTAACAAAGAACTTTTCAAAAAAAACGGATTAGATTATGATTTTATTCAAGATAACGAAAGTAAATCTTCTAGCGGAGTTGTTCGTGGATTACACTATCAATTAGCACCTTATGCACAGGCAAAACTTGTTAGAGTAATAAGTGGAAAGGTTTTAGATGTAGCTGTAGATTTACGCGAAGGCTCTCCTACTTTTGGACAATGGTATGCGGTAGAATTATCGGCAGAAAATAAATTGCAATTTCTTGTGCCACGTGGTTTTGCTCACGGCTTTGCTGTTTTAGAAGATAACACAATTTTTGCTTATAAATGCGATAATCTTTATAATAAAGAATCGGAACGTGGAATAAATTTTAATGACAAAAAACTAAATATTGATTGGGGAATTAATCTAAATGAAGCAATAATATCTGCAAAAGATAAAACCAATCCTTGTTTTGATGATGCTGAAATGAATTTTGTTTATTAAAAATAAGTAAAGTGGCAGCAGGTACATTTTCTCAAATATATATTCAAATTGTTTTTGTTGTTAAAGGTAGAAACAGTTTAATACATACTGATTGGGAAGAGGAATTGTATAAATATATCACTGGAATAGTTCAGAATAAAGGACAAAAAATGTTAGCAATAAATGGAGTGGGTAATCATATCCATTTTTTAATTGGTTTAAAACCATCTTGCAAATTATCTGATTTAGTTAGAGAAATTAAAAAAGCTTCAAATAAGTTTATAAATAATAGTAAGTTTACGAGTTATAAATTTAAATGGCAAGAGGGTTATGCCGCTTTTTCGTATAGCTTTTCAGCACTTGATAATGTAATTAAATATATTGCAAATCAAAAGGTATATCATAAAATAAAGTCATTTAGTGAAGAATATAAAGAGTTTTTAAATAAATTTCAGATAGAATATAAAGATGAATTCTTATTTGATGATGTTTAAAAAGAACCCGAAGGGTTCAAATGTTTATAGAGGGAATTTATATATGTTGTGCGACCCCATCGGGGTCGAATATCATAGTAAAGAATTAGTATTATAAACATATAATCCCTACGGGATTTTCAAAAGATGTTTAAAATAATAAAAAGAACCCGAAGGGTTCAAATATTTATAAAGAAAAAACTGTATATGTTGTACGACCCCGATGGGGTCGAATATTGTATTAAAAAGTATTATACCAAAAAACTAAAATATGAATATCTTAATAACAGGAAGCAAAGGTCAGTTAGGTAGCGAAATAAAAGAACTATCTAAAAATTATAAAAACTTTGATTTTATTTTCACAGATTACGAAGAACTTGATATTACATCAAGAGATGATTTAAAAGTTTTTTTTGAAAATAATACTGTAGATTATATTGTAAATTGTGCGGCATATACAGCTGTTGATTTAGCCGAAAAAGAAGAAGTAAAAGCTTTTAAATTAAATGCTTATGCTGTAAAAAATATTGTGGAATTTGCACAAAAATACAATTCAAAATTTATTACTGTTTCTACCGACTATGTTTTTGATGGGCAAGCAACAAAGCCATATACAACAGATTTTGTTACTAATCCTAAGTCTTCTTATGGCAGAAGCAAAGAATTAGGCGAAAAATTTGCATTAGAATATAGCAAAACTGTTATTATACGAACCTCGTGGCTATATTCTACTTTTGGAAATAATTTTGTGAAAACAATGCTTCGTTTAGGCAAAGAAAGAGATGAATTAGGCATTGTATCAGACCAAATAGGTAGCCCTACTTATGCAAAAGATTTAGCAAAAGCAATATTAGATATAATAAAATTTTCTGAAAAAGATAAATTTATTCCCGGAATATATCATTATGCAAATAAAGGTGCAATTTCGTGGTACGATTTTACAAAGAAAATTTTTGAGATAGAAAATATAAACTGTAAATTAAATGCAATTACTACTGCCGATTATCCAACACCTGCAAAACGCCCTGCTTATAGTGTTTTTGATACATCAAAAATTGCAGAAACTTATAATGCAGATATTCCTAATTGGGATATAAGCTTAAAAGAGTGCCTAAGTAGGATCTGTCTATAAAGTCCGATTTCTGCGTTACGCTTGTTTGAAAAATGGTCATTTACATATGTAAACTCACATTTTTCAACCTACGCAAGCCTTGAACTCGAACTTTCTACACCAGACATTTGAGTTTATGGACAAGCACTAAGTAGGGTCTGCTGAAAAACACATAGTGGGTTGTTACAAAGCCACTTAAGTCAAAATACACTATTGTAAGTGCAAACTTTTTAAAACATATG
>CAZRWZ010000152.1:0-3594 GCA_964603745.1 uncultured Bacteroidaceae bacterium
TAACATACCATCGTTATCGCCAATAAACTTATAACCGAATATTGCACCACTACCAAGAATTTCTCTTGTGCCTCCAAGAAGCACCAAAGCGAATGTGAAACCTAATCCCATTCCTAAACCATCTATAATTGAGGCTAAAACACCGTTTTTAGATGCAAACGATTCTGCTCTACCAAGAACAATACAGTTTACCACAATTAAAGGAATAAACAACCCTAATTGTTCGTGTAATGCAGGTAAGTAACCGGCCATAAGTAGGTCAACAATAGTTACAAACGATGCAATAATTACAATAAATGCAGGGATACGTACTTTATCTGGTATTAAATTCTTAACTGCCGAAATAACCATATTCGACATAATAAGTACGAATGCCGTTGCAAGTCCCATTCCCATTCCGTTTATTGCCGATGTAGTTGTTCCGAGTGTTGGACACATACCAAGCAATAATACAAATACCGGATTTTCTTTAATAAATCCTTTTGTGAAGTTTACCCAATTATTCATATTTACCTCCTTCTTCTAAGGTTTTGTAACCTCTGTTTATAGCATCTAAAAATGCACGTGAAGAAATTGTTGCTGCTGTAATAGCATCAATATCGCCACCATCTTTAGATACTTGCATTTTTGTATCTTTTGGATTTTTACCGTTAATACACTGATTAGGTTTTTTATCGTTATTAAACCAAGTAGCCATTTTAGTACCTAAACCAGGTGTTTCGGCATGTTTTAAAACTGAATAGTTTTTTATTGTTCCGTTTTTTTCAAAACCAACCATTACTTCAATATAACCACTAAAACCTTTCATTGTATAAGATTTTACAGCATAACCAACTATTTCGCCTTCTTTTTTTGCAGGATAAACCTCTAACGAGTCTAAACCAGCAGATGCTTCAACAGCAGGGAGTTTAAACATATCTGCATTAGGGTCATTATCAAAAGCAGGAGCTACATCAGCAATTGCTTTAAGTTTCTTTTTAAGTGCAGCTTGCTCAATAGGCTCTTTGGTCATATTAAATACCGAAGCTAAGGAATAAGCTGCTATTAACGAAACTACCGTTAATACTATCACCATATTGATGAACGTAGATTCTAATTTTTTTGCCATTATTTTTTTACCTCCCCAAATCTTTTAGGTTTAACATAAGTGTTAATTAAAGGTACGAATGCATTCATTATAAGAATTGCAAACGATACACCTTCAGGATAAGCTCCAAACACTCTAATTAAAATAGTTAATAAACCAATACCTACTCCAAAAATCAACATTCCTTTGTGAGTCATTGGCGAAGTAACCATATCAGTAGCCATAAATACAGCACCTAACATTGCACCACCTGTAAGTAAGTGAAAAGCAGGACCTGCATAAGCTTCAGGATTTGCAAAATGTAAAATACCGCTAAAAACTGCAATTGTACCTAACATTGCAACAGGTACATGCCACGATATAATTTTTTTAAATAACATATATGCTCCACCAAGTGCTATTGCTAAAGCAGAAATTTCGCCAAGCGACCCTCCTACTTGCCCAATTAACATATCCATCAATGATGGAAGTTTATCCATAAGATCAGATAATTTATCTCCATTTTTTAAACCCTCTTTAACAAAAGCAAGAGGTGTTGCTCCTGTAAGAGCATCAATTCCATTTGCATTGTCTATTGCTAATTGCTGAATAGTTTTAGGCCAAGTTGTCATTTGTACCGGAAACGATACAAGCAAAAATACACGACCTACAAGAGCAGGGTTAAAAGGATTTTGACCTAAACCGCCAAAAGTCATTTTTCCAATTCCAATTGCTACAAAAATACCAATTAAAATTATCCATATCGGTAAATTACTCGGCATATTAAATGCAAATAACATTCCTGTTATAATGGCCGAGCCATCGGTAATTGTTGGCTCTCCTTTTAATAAGAATTTCTGAATTAAATATTCAAAACCTACAGCCGCTAATACCGAAATAGCTGTTACTCTTACAGCATCTAATCCGAAAAAGTAGAAGCCTACTAACATTGCCGGAATCATTGCCATAATAACACCATACATTTCTTTCTTCACAGAATTGCCTCCATGAACATGCGGTGATAATGATACTTTTAATAAATTTCCCATTTCTTTTTAGTATTTAGATATTAGTAAAAAATCCTAAGACTATTCTATAAATATTACTTATATCTTTTTTTATTTTTTTTTTACAATAAACAAAAGTTCTAATTACTTTCTACTTATTACTTTCTACTACTTCTGATTTCTTTGTCTTACAATTTTAATTACTTCTGATTTTCCTAATCGGATATAATCTAAAAGAGGACGAGTTGCAGGACAAGTATAACTACACGAGCCACATTCTATACAATCTAGTGCTCTTTCTTCTTCTACTTTCTCGTAATTTTGCTTTTCGGTAACAGTCATAAGTAAATATGGCTCTAATCCCATTGGGCAAACACTTACACATTTAGCACATCTGATACAAGGATTTATTTCATCACGTGCAGATTCCTCTTCTTTAAAGATAAGTACACCAGAGCTTCCTTTAGTGATAGGTGCATCGGTTTTTGACAATGCTTTTCCCATCATTGGACCACCGCTTACAACTTTTCCTGCATCGCTTGGCAAACCACCTGCTGCTTCAATAAGTTCGTTGGTTAATGTTCCTATTCTAACCATAAAGTTAGATGGTTTAGATACGTTTTTACCTGTAACAGTAACAACTCTTTCTAACAGAGGTTTATTTTTTTGTACAGCTTCGTAAACTGCAAATGCAGTTCCTACATTTTGCACTACTGCTCCAACATCAATAGGTAATCCACCCGATGGAACTTCGCGATTTATTACAGCTTTAATTAACTGCTTTTCGCCTCCTTGCGGATATTGAACTTTTAGTGCAGCTACTTCAATGCCTTGATATTGCGAAGCAATTTTTGTTAAATGCTCTATTGCATCAGGTTTGTTATTTTCAATACCTATAATAGCTTTTTTAACATCAATAGCTTTCATTAGAATTGCTATACCAACCATTATTTCTTCGCCTTTTTCCATCATAATTTGATGATCGGCAGTAAGATATGGTTCACACTCTACAGCATTAATAATAAGATGCTCGGCTGTTTTGCCTGGTGGCAACGAAAGTTTTACGTGAGTTGGAAATGTTGCTCCACCAAGACCTACAATACCCATTTCGCTAACTTTCTTAACAATATCTTCTTTGCTTAAAGTAATTTCTTTTTTTAAATCTTCTGAACGATCTATTGTGTCTAACCACTCATCGCCTTCAACATCAATTAAAACAGCAGGGCGTCTGTATCCCGAACTATCAAAAATTGTATCAATTTTTTTAACCTTCCCCGAAACCGATGAGTGTATATTTGCAGAAACAAATCCGCCTGCTTTGGCTATTAATTGTCCTACCTTCACCTCATCTCCTCTATTAACTACAATCTCGGTTGGTGCACCAATATGCTGACCTGCCGGAATAGCAACGCTTTTCGGAAGCGGTAATGTCTCTATTTTCTTTCCTTCAGAAAATTTATTTTCCGGAGGATGAACTCCTCCCATTGGAAACGTTTTTAACATACCTATTTAGTTTATAAA
>CAZRWZ010000152.1:3694-7089 GCA_964603745.1 uncultured Bacteroidaceae bacterium
GCTTTTTCTTCTGTGTTCTTTTTTGCTTTTCGCAATGGTAAATTAAGTTCGTGAATTGCTCCTGTTGGACAAACAGCTACACAGGCTCTACAAATCACACATTTAGTGTAGTCGATATAAGCTTTGTTATCTGCCATTGTTATTGCATCGTATTTACATTCTTTGAAACACTTGCTACAACCTATACAAGCTACATCACAAGCTTTTTTGGCAGGTGCTCCTTTGTCTTTGTTCATACAAGCAACAAAAATTCTACGGCTTTTCTTCCCTTTGTTACGCAATTGGAATAAATCTTTCGGACACGCTTCTACACAAGCACCGCAGGCGGTACAGTTATCTTCTATTACAACAGGTAAACCTGTTTCTTCGTCCATATACATTGCATCGAAACCACAGGCATCAACACATTCGCCAAGACCAAGGCAACCGTAAGTACAATCGGTATCTCCACCATAAGTGTTTGCCGCAATTGTACAGTTAGCTGCTGAATTAAATTCACTTGTGCGTTTTCGGTTTGCTAATGAACCATTACAAAGTAATACTGCAACTTGTGGTTCTTTTGCTTCTACTGTCATACCTAAAACTTCGGCTACAGCACTCATTGTGTCGTTTCCTCCAACAGGACAAAACAAAGAACCTAAATCGTCGGTTTTAACGCAAGCTTCTGCAAAATTTCTACATCCGGGATAACCGCAACCACCACAGTTTGCACTTGGTAATGCTTCTTCAACTTCATCAATGCGAGGGTCTTCTATAACTTTAAATTTTTGTGCTACAAAAAACAAAATTATTGCTGAAACGGCTCCAATTCCGCCCAGTGTGATTAGTGTATATATTACTACTTCGTTCATAGTTTATTATTTATTTATAAAAAATGAAAACTCTTTTTTAATTACATTTTGTAAAAGGTATAAACTAAAATAATAAGGAATCAAGGTTGATAATGCGGTTAATCCTACAATTAACTCATTGTCTGTTGTCTCCGACATCACTATTAGTGTGGTAAATAATATTAAGAAAGGTAAAACATAACCTAAAAATAGAGCTTTAAATCCATCGGATTCTTTTAATGAGACATTAACCATTTCTCCTATTTTAAGAACTCCGCCGTAATTATCTATTTCAATAATTTTTTCTTTTATATCTGATGCACTGCATGATTTATTTAATTGACATGATATGCAATTTGCTTTAGATATAATACTTACTTTTACTTTACCATCTGCACTTACTTCTTGTACAATTCCACTATGTGATACTTCTTGTTTAACCAATTTTATAAAAGTTTAATACAAGCCACAAAAGTATAATTGTTATCAAAAAAACAGAAAAAAATAAGTACTAAATAAGTAATTTATTTTGAATTTAAATAACATATGTTTATTTGTTGGGGGTCATTAGTAAGTCGCAAGGCTTCGGCGTAAGCTCAGCCGAACGGTGGTATTCCATAAGGAATACACTAAAAGAAGCGAGCCTACAACGGCGAAGCCCTCATAAACACAACTAAACCACTATAAACTACTACAAGCACATAGGTTTGAACTACGAATAAAATTTGTTATGCATAGAAACAAAACCTTAGGTATTAGACTTTAGACCAAAAGAAAACCTTCTGACTCATAATTGTCCGATGGTAATTAATTAAATTATTGTAAAATCGGTCAAGCTTATTTAGTGTCTGTCCATAAACTCAAGTATCTGGTGTAGAAAGTCATCATTTTTTCAAATAATAAATCATCTTACCACAAAAATTAATGTCGCAGACATTGAAAAAGATGTAAGACTAATAGTTGGCAGAGGGCAGTCGGCAGTTTAGCAGTCGGCAGTTGGCAGTTGGCAGTTTAGCAGTCAGCAGAGAGCAGTCGGCAGTAGGCAGTTGGCAGTCGGCAGAGAGCAGTTGGGCAGTCAGCAGAGAGCAGTCGGCAGTTGGCAGTTGGCAGAGGGCAGTCGGCCAATGTCATTAAGTTAAGGAAATATCATATTGCATCTCTTTGATTTTTAGTAACTTTAGGCTTTAATCTTTTTCTGTATTTTCCTGCATCACGTTGAAAAATTCTATTTGGTCGTATAGGTATAAGATTTTTTTTGAATAATATTCTCAATTCTTTTAATGTATTATCCATCCCATTATTTGAGAAAAATAAATTTATAATTCTATTCTTTAAAAATCCATAAGAGAGGTTGTTGTTTACTTTGTAAGAGTATTTAGTCCCTTTTGTTTCATCATTAATTTCATCAGTTATTTCGTTTACTATAAGTGTTTGTACATTACTTATAAATAATGCAGCATAGAAATCTTGCAATATACTTTGGTTAGAATACCCTGAAAAGTGTTCTACTTTCAACTTGTTTTTTAATTCATCATAAAAGGTTTCTACTGCCCATCTTTTAAAGTATAATTCTTTAAAAATCTTATTACTATATTTCTTACTATTCAACAATGATGTTATCAATAGTTCTATTTGTCCACTTGGCAATTCTACTCTTACTAATCTAAGCTTAATAGATGTGTTTTTATCGTACTCTTTATCATTATACGTTTTGTGTTGTCCTGGATAAATATCTACTATCTGAGATAATTTCCCACTCTTTATAAATTCTTTTGTAATATTACTAAACCCTACTTTAACTCTCATTAAAAAATTTGAATTTAGTTTTAGATGCTCATACATTAAATTAAATGAAGGATAGCCTCTGTCATAAATAACTAAATCATTTTCTTTTACATGCAGTAGATGCTGTATTGCTAATTTACCTTCACCAATTTTTAATGGAGATAATACACCCTCTATTACATAATTATTAATAACATCGTAAAGAACTGAAACCCTAGATTGTACTACCCCTGTATCACTCTGGTTTTTTGTTTCTCCATATATCTTCTTTAATTCTGTGGTAAATGGTAATGTTAAACATGAACCATCTACACCTAACAATCTAAAACCTCTCCATAATTTTATACCATCTTCATTATCAGTATAAAACTCATTTACAATTGTATCAGATAAGTGTTTAAATAATTCTGGTTTAATCTTTTTCCTATACTGTACAAAAGCACTCTTTGTAAAAGATTTTAAATTAAGGTCTTTATTAAATAGTCTCACAAAATTTTCTATTTCTAATGATAAACTCTTTTTTGTCAAATTTACTAAAAAAAGAACTGTACTCGAAAAAGATTGCTTCCTTTTTCGTGTAAAGTCAGATGCAGAAACTTTAAATGTTTTAGCGGTCTTAATACTAAAAATAATTTCTTCAACTATTGAAAAAATAAAATCAGGTGTTTTTTTGCATGATATTAACTATTTGATTACTATGTAAATATACAAATAATTACTGGGAAAAACAAGTTATTCTATTGATTATCAGATGAATAATTCCTTAACTTAATGACATTG
>CAZRWZ010000153.1:0-7074 GCA_964603745.1 uncultured Bacteroidaceae bacterium
GTATTAAAAGAACTTTTAGAAATTAGTTTTATTGTAAAAAAAATAATTAATAGAAGTCTCCTTTATAATTTTGAAATATAAGCTTGAAAGCATACATTTGCTTTTAAGCTTTTTTTTATGTCAGAAAATAAAAAAATAATACCAGCAAATAAATTTTTCAACTCTGAAAGTAAAGAGCTAGATTTAATTATTATTGCCGATAATTTAAAAACTCCTGAAAATATGGGGGCAGTTATTCGATTAGCAGGTAATTTTGGGGTAAAAAAAATATTGTTTATTAATACAGAAGATATTAATATTAGAAAAATTAATCGTTTTTCGGCATCGGTAAACAAATTAGTAGAAACTCATTATTTCTCAAATTATAGCGATATTAACAAATATATTGATAGCACATATAAGTTAGTAGCACTAGACACAGTTAGTAATTCGCAAAATATAAACAATTTTATTTTTCCTAAAAAAATGGCATTGGTAATTGGAAACGAAAAATATGGAATTTCAGATGAGGTTTTAAAATTAATATCAGAAAGTATTTATATTCCAATGTTTGGCAAAGTAAAGTCTATGAATGTAACACATGCACTTGCTATTGCAATATTTGCATATACTCAATTCTTAAAAAAATAATTAGGGTCTGCTTAAAAAACACCATTTTCAAGTATCTCTTTTACAAAATCCCATCAATAAAAAAATCTATAACCTCTCTATGATCGAAAGCTAAATCTGGTAAATCGTAAATATCAAACCATTCTGCTTTTGCGGCATCATCTCCTGCAATGGCGATTTGCACATCATTATCTAAAAACCCATAAAAAACCGTTGTAACAGTTCTGTGTCGTGGATCTCTACCAAGTGCAGTAAAAGTATATAGTTGATTTAATTCAATACCTGTTAAGTTTGTTTCTTCTTCGAGTTCGCGATATGCAGTTTGCTCAATTGTTTCGTTCATATCCATAAAACCACCGGGCAAAGCCCACATTCCTTTAAAAGGTTCGCCACCACGTTCTATTAAAAGAAGCTTATCTTTATTTTCGTTAAAGATGATTATATCGGCTGTTACAGCAGCTCTTGGGTATTTGTATTGATACATTATAATTTTAATTTTACAGCTGTGCCGTAGGCAAGAATTTCTGATGCACCTTGCATTACCGCAGAAGTAGTAAATCTCATTTCGATAATAGCATCAGCACCAATTTTTTGAGCATCTATCATCATTCGTTTAAGTGCCTCTTCGCGAGATGTATTTAATAGCTCTGTATATTCCGAAATTTCTCCTCCAATAAAGTTTTTGAAACCTGCAAAAATATCTCTACCAACATTTCTGGCTCTTACGGTACTGCCACGCACCAATCCTAAAGTTTCTGTTATTTCTTTTCCGGGTATTGTACTTGATGTTACTATTAGCATATTATTTTTTTAGTTTGTTATAAATATTCTATTAATCAATTATATTTTGTATAACTCTTAGGTTATGAGAATATTCGTTTGTTTCTTCATTAAAAATCCCTTGATGATCAATTTTATCAATTCTAACTTTACCTGATGCATGAATAATTTTATTATTTGCCATAATTAAACCTACATGAATTATTTTCCCCTCATCATTATCGAAAAATGCTAAATCGCCAATTTTTGCTTCTTCAACCATGTTTAATATTGTGCCTTTTTTAACTTGTTGCGAGGCATCTCGTGGGGTGCTAATGCCACAAATTTTATAAACTATTTGCGAAAATCCTGAGCAATCAATACCAAAATGTGTTCTACCTCCCCAAAGGTATGGGGCGTTTATATATTTTATTGCAGTTGAAATTATATTTTTTCTAATATTATTAGTTAGTGCATTAATATTCTGATTTAGTTCATATTTATCATCAGTAATTTTAAATGAATTATTTTTTACATCAAAGTTTGGTAGTGTGCTACCGGCTGATAATAGCAATTTTGTTTTGTCCGAAGTTTTGGTAATAACTGTAATTATATCGTTAGTAATAAATTTATTTGATTTGTTAATTTTATTAAATTCTTGTTCTGATATTTTTTTTACTAATTTTACATCAATCCAACCTTCATAGTTATCTAATTGTGTTTTAATATGGTACCACAATTTTCTTCTTTCTATTATTTCAAAAGTCTCGCCAAACAAAATTTGAGTAACTTGTTCGCTTTGCTCTTTTGCCTCTACCCTTACGGGCACAATACTTAAATTTGCTATTCCAAATTTCATTATTTAAAAATAAAATTGATTTTTTTAATGATTTTATTTAATTTCACAAACCAACATTTCTTTTTCTTGTATTGATGCAATAAGCTTATCTCCTATTTTTACTTCGCCAACTCCTGCTGGTGTTCCGGTGTAAATTAAATCGCCAATTTTTAATGATATAAATTGAGAAACATAAGCTATAATTTTATCGAACGAAAAAATCATGTCTTTTGTATTTCCTGTTTGAACTATTTTATCATTAAGTTTTAAAGAAAATTCTAATCTGTTTATATCTTTAATTTCTTTTATATCAATCATTTTACTTATTGCAGCAGAACCATCGAAAGCTTTTGCAGGTTCCCACGGCAAACCCTTTTCTTTGCATTCGCGTTGTAAATCTCGTGCTGTAAAATCGAAACCAATACCAATTTTATCGTAATAGCGATGTGCAAATTCTTCTGAAATATTTTTACCTATTTTACATATTTGTATTACAATTTCTGTTTCGTAATGTATTTCTTTCGAAAAATTAGGATAATAAAAAGGTAGATTATTTTTTAAAAGAGCTGTTTCGGGTTTCATAAAAAATACAGTTTTATCAGGAATTAAGTTACCTAATTCTTTTGCATGTTCTGCATAATTCCTACCTATTGCTATAATTTTCATTGTTTACTATTTTAGATTATCCCAAAAGCGATGAGCGTAATTTAATTTGAGTTAGTACTTTTTTTGTATCAAGAGCAAAATCAGATTTTAAAATCCAAGCATAATATCCTTGGTCTTTCTGAAAAACTTCTTCAACAGCTTGACCTTTATATTTTCCAAAATTAAAAATCTCTACATCATCTTTGTTGAAAATAATTCTGCCTGCATAATCTGCATTTTTATTTTGTGCAGAAAAATTACTTAAAAATTCAACATCATTTTCTAAATCGGGATATTTATCTAATTGAGCTTCTAAAACTTCAAAAGTTGCCATAGTATCTGCCTCGGCACTATGAGCATTTGTTAAATCTTTATTGCAATAGAATTTATATGCTGCAACTAATGTGCGTTGTTCCATTTTATGAAAAATTGTTTGAACATCAACAAATTTACGTTTTCGCATATCAATATCTACTTCGGCACGTAAAAATTCCTCTGCCAACAATGGAACATCAAATCTATTTGAATTAAAACCTGCAATATCAGCACCTTCAATAAATTTTGCTACTTCTTTTGCTATTTCTTTAAATGTTGGTGCATCTTTAACATCTTCATCTAAAATACCGTGAATATCACTTGCCTGTTTAGGTATTGGAATTGTTGGGTTTACTCGTTTGGTGTAAATATCTTTTTCGCCGTTAGTTAAAATCTTAATTATAGATATTTCTACAATTCTATCATTAACTATATTTATTCCTGTGGTTTCTAAATCGAAAAAAGCTAGTGGATTTTTTAAATTTAATTTCATAATATATATTTAAAAGGGTGCTTATATTATTATTTTTTAAATTAGTTTATTTTATTAGAGTAAGTTTTTTTGTTATTACAGATTTATCAGAGATAATTCTTATAATATAATTACCTTTTGGTAAATCACTAACATCTAATACATTAGTAAAAGTATTAATTGCAATTACAGTTTTTCCTTGAATATCAATAATTTGTAATTCGTTGTAATTATCAATGCCTTCAATATTTACTAAACCAGTTGTTGGGTTTGGATAAATTTTAATAGAATTTTTATTGATATTTGCTACACTAATAGGGTTTGTTATTATTTCAATATCATCAACCATAAAAATAGATACATCTTCGGAAATGCAATTTATTGCTACATAAACCTCTTGATTATCATAGTTTACTAAACTATATGTTTTTTCTGTCCAAGCAGTTGGGGCTTCTTCGTATGCTCCGTCAGAAATAATTGTAAATGCTGATGGGTCATTTGTGGTAGTGGATACTCCAATTTTATATTTTTCTTTTCCCCACTGGTCATTATGTGTTTTAACCCAAAGTTTAAAAACTGAATTAGTTCCTAGTTGAACTTTTGGAGAAATCAACCAATCGTTATTTGTAGAACCCTGTGTAGGTATTGATGCAAAACAAGCACCAAATCTATCTCCACCATGAGGTGCAGGAAGAGTTTGAGAAGGTGTACAAGTTGTAGGATTAAATGCAATAAATGCCATTGCTTCACCTGAGTGTGGAAAATCTACAGCTCCATTATTAATGCCATGAGTAACTGTTCCATCAACATCTTTTACTGTCCACGGGTCAAAAGTAAGATCGAAATCGTTGCTAGCTTCAAAATCTAAAGTAAATAGTGTGGCTGAATCTACATTTATAACATTTATAAAATCGGTTTTTGTTTCTGTGTCTTCGCCATCATTAACTGTAAGTGTAACATCGTATGTTCCAACATTGTTATATGTAATTACAGGGCTTGCGTCGTTAGAAACATCGGGTGTTCCTCCAGGAAACGACCAAGTTCTGTTAGTAATTACACCGGTTGAATAATCATTAAATATCACTGTGCTGCCTAAAACTACAGTAGTGGGATTAGCTATAAAATCGGCATCGGCAACACAAGGAGTATTTGTTCCTTCTAAAGTTGTTGCACCAGTTTCTAGTGGGTCTAAATATTGCGATAAATTTCCGTTAACCCAATGTTTATCCATTTTCCCGTAACTATCTGGTGATGTTGGAGATGTACAAAAAGAAGTACCACCTGTTAAAGTTCCTACAATCAAACCATTGTTATTAAATAATGGAGAACCCGAAGACCCTGCTTCTGTTACACCCCAGCCATTATCATTTTCGGCCCAATGTACTAGCCAATGAGCATTTGGTTGCGAATTTGCAACAGTGGTTGTTGATACAGTTTCGGTGAAAGTAGATATTTTTTTTATATCACCTTGAGGGTGATGTATTCCTGCACCACCTGTACACCCTTCTGTGCTTCTATCCCAACCATTAAAGTATAAATTCCACGATTCTAGTGGCTGTGAGTTTAGTTTAACTAACTGCAAGTCTGACCCTCCGTTTGCATCGCTAGTTGATATTATGGTGCAACCAGTAGTGGTATTAACTGTTCCTGTTGTGCCAGAACAAGTAGATGCTTCGTAGTTAAAATAAAATATCCATTGGTTATGTTCAGGTGCAGATTGGTTGCCAGAACAATGGTATGCAGTTAAAAAATAGGGGGTGCAATCTTGACTTGTATTGTTGATTAATGTACCCGTACAAAGGTATCCGTTCATATCAATTTTAGCTACGCCTCTTTTTTCATCTTGCCAATTATCGCCAACTGGTGAGCAATTTATATTTATTTCACAAGCATCAGCAGCTTTTTCTTCTGCTGAAAATCCTTTGTAATAATAAATTATATGACTTATGTTTAAGTTTAATTCTGTTTGCTTATTATTTTTTGTATTTTTCGCTACAGCTGATTCGTTATATTCTATAATAATTTTATCACTAGGAATCATTTCGTTTGCAAATTCTGCATTTTTAGGATTGTTTTTACTTGTGAAAGCTCCAATTAATTTAGTTTTATTAGCAGAATATAAAAAAAGTTTACCATTAGAAGGAATGCTAAAACTACTATAGTGAACGCTAATAAATTTAGCAGATTTTGCTTCAATTATAAGCCTCCAAATTCTATCGCCGTTGGGTAATTTTATCCATGTACCTGCCGTTTTCGGATTTACATTAACAGAAATAGGAACTCCAATTCTCATTGCTTCTGCATTTTTATTGTAGAATTCGTCTTCGTATTTTAGTTGTTCTACATTTGGAGTGTTTAGCACAATTTTATCAATATTAGATTTGTTATTTGCTAAACCAAAACTTTTGGGAGTGCCTCCTTCGCTTATTTGTGCGAAAATCATAGTTGTTATTCCTATAAAAAAGAATAAGCTAATAATTAATTTTTTTAAGTAATTTTCTTGCATAATTTAAAACATTTTATTGAAAGCTTAAAAGTAAGACTTTTGAATATACTTATAGCTTATATTTTAAAATTTTTTATTCACATTATGTTTATTAGTCACAAATATAGTTAAAACTATGCACTTTTAATGCATTTTGCTTTCAGCTTCTAAAAAGTAAAAAGATATTAGAGTTTAAACCTTAGATATTTGATCTAAAATCTAATATCTAAGGTCTTGTTTCTAGGCATAACAAATTTTATTCGTAGTTCAAACCTATAGACTTGTAGTAGTCCATAGTGATTTATTTTTTATTTTTGTTTATTGCAAGAAAATAATTAATAGAAGTAGCCTTATTGTAATTAGTTTCTTATTTTTGCAAAAAAAATATAATTATGAGTGGAAAATTTACTTTAACAATGATTAAGCCCGATGCAGTTAAAAACAACTACATTGGTCCTATTTTAGCAATGATTAACGAAGCAGGCTTCAAAATCAAAGCTATGAAATACACAAAATTAACAAAAGAACAAGCAGAATTGTTCTACGAAGTACACAAAGAACGTCCTTTTTATAGCGAGTTGGTTGATTTTATGTCGTCAGGACCAATTGTAGCTGCAATTCTAGAAAAAGATAATGCTGTAGAAGATTTTAGAAAACTAATTGGTGCTACAAATCCTGCCGAAGCAGAAGAAGGAACAATACGTAAAGCTTATGCTACTTCGTTAGGAGAAAATGCAGTGCATGGTTCAGATAGCGACGAAAATGCTATGTTAGAAGGAAATTTCCATTTCTCTAAATGCGAAAGATTTTAAATTTAAAGTCTGTATTTCAATGTATTAAGAATATAAAACCTTCAATAAATTATTTTTTATTGAAGGTTTTATTGTGTTTTAAACATAAGTAGTGTCTGTCCATAAAGTCAAGAGATTGAACTATAAAGTTCGAGTTCAA
>CAZRWZ010000154.1:0-7004 GCA_964603745.1 uncultured Bacteroidaceae bacterium
TTTTCAGCAGACCCTAAATATTATTTTAACAAACCTCTAGAAATAACAATTTGTTGAATTTCAGAAGTTCCCTCATAAATTTGTGTAAGTTTAGCTTCACGCATTAATCTTTCTACGTGATATTCTTTTACATATCCGTATCCTCCATGAATTTGAACAGCTTCGGTTGTAACTTTCATTGCAGTTTCGGCAGCTTTATATTTTGCTAATGCACTTGCGTGATTTATATCTTTATGCTGATCTTTTAACCATGCAGCTTTAAAAATTAATAATCTTGCCGATTCAATTTCAGTTTCCATATCGGCAAGTTTAAAAGCAACAGATTGATGATATCCTAAAAGTTTACCAAATGCTTTTCGTTCTTTAGAATATTGAATTGAACGCTCCAAAGCACCTTGTGCAATTCCTAATGCTTGAGAAGCAATACCAATTCTACCGCCTGCTAAAATCTGCATAGCAAAAGAAAAACCAAACCCATCGTCGCCTATACGGTTTTCTTTTGGCACTTTCATATCGTTAAACATAATTGAGTGAGTATCAGACGAACGCATACCCATTTTATTTTCTTTTGGACCTACTTCAAAACCTTTCCAATCGTTTTCTACAATAAAAGCATTTATTCCATGATGTCCTTTTTCTGGGTGTGTATGTGCAATTACAATATGATATTTTGCACTTTTACCATTTGTAATCCAATTTTTAGTTCCGTTTAAAAGATAATGGTCTCCTTTGTCAATAGCTGTTGTACGTTGTTTTGTAGCATCAGAACCTGCTTCTGGTTCCGATAAACAAAATGCACCAATAACCTCACCGCTTGCAAGTGGTACTAAATATTTTTGTTTTTGTTCTTCTGTTCCGTATTTTTCTATCCCCCAGCATACTAGCGAGTTATTTACAGACATAACCACAGCAGCAGCAGCGTCAACTTTAGATATTTCTTCCATTGCCAAAACATACGAAAGAGTATCCATTCCACCTCCACCATATTTTGGGTCAACCATCATTCCAAGAAAACCAAGTTCCCCCATTTTTTTTATCTGCTCTGTAGGAAAAATCCCATTATCATCTCTTTCAATTACACCAGGTAACAATTCTTGATTTGCAAAATCTCTTGCTGCATCTTTTATCATTTGGTGTTCTTCTGTAAATCCAAATTCCATAACGACTTATTTTTAATTTTTAATAGTTTTTGTTAAAAAAGTGGTGATTTTTTATACTTTTTCGCTTAAATTTAGGCAAATATACAATTTTTATTACTTTTATGCTAAATTTTAAAGTAGTTATTTAACATAAAATATGAAGATATATAAAGTTATAGCTTTGATGTCGGGAACATCTTTAGATGGTTTAGATATTGCATATATAGTATTTAATTTTAATGATAATAATATCAATTTTAATATAAAATATGCCGAAACAATTAAATATGAAGATGATATATTGCATGAGTTCGAGAATGTTAAAAATGCTCTTGGTATAGAATTATTAAAATCTCATAATTTTTATGGTAGTTATCTTGGTAAAAAAGTAAATAATTTTATTAAAATAAATAATATTAAAAATGTTGATTTTATTGCCTCACACGGGCATACAATTTTTCATCAACCAGAAATAAACTTAACTTTTCAGCTCGGAAATCCTGCTTACATTGCCGCTGAAACTAAAATTAAAACTATTGGCGATTTCAGAACTTTAGATGTAGCCCTAAATGGGCAGGGTGCACCTCTTGTGCCTATTGGAGATAAGTTGCTTTTTCCTGATTACGATTTTTGTATAAATCTTGGCGGATTTGCAAATATTTCTTTCGATAAAAACAATATTCGTTATGCTTATGATATTTGTCCTGTAAATATTGTGTTAAACGAATTTGCCAAAAAACAGAATAAAATTTTTGATGAAGATGGAAATCTTGGCAAACAAGGAAATATAAATAAAGAACTTTTAGATAGTTTAAACAATTTAGATTATTACAAAAATTCTTATCCTAAATCTCTTGGCAAAGAATGGCTTGAAAAATATTTTACAAATTGTTTGTTACAGTTCTTAATATCTGATTCTGACAAAATGCGTACTATTTACGAGCATATTGCCATACAAATTGCAAATTCGGTTAATTCAGAAAAAGGAGAAAATATTCTTTTTTCGGGCGGTGGAACTTATAACAAATTTTTGTTAGAATTAATTAGGCAAAAAACAGAAAAACAAATAATTATTCCCGAAGAAAAGATTATTGATTTTAAAGAATCTTTAATTTTTGGATTGCTTGGTGTTCTTCGCATAGAAAACAAAATAAATACCCTTGCAAGTGTTACAGGTGCTGATATTGACAGTATTGGAGGCTGTGTTTATGGACAAGCTCTATTTAAAATCTAATCCCAAATTTAAACCTATGAACCACAAGTTTATAGTCTATTATTCTTTTTTCTCATTAAGATATTTACCAATTATTAAAGCCATAATAATTGTAAGATAAAGCTGGGCAATAACACCAAACAAAATACTTAATGATTTTGCTGCGGGACTTAGCGGTGAAACATCTCCATAGCCTATAGTTGTTACAGTTATAAAACTATAATACATTATATCAGAAACTGTTCTGTGTTCATCTACTCCTAATGCATTAGGATTTCCCCATAATAAAATTGAATTTAAAAACCCAAAAATAATTCCAATAAGCAAGTATCCACAAATTGTTTCTACAATAACTTTTGCTGAAACTATTTTACTCGAAACAATCTGTTTAATCATTGTTATTGTGGCAATTACAAAAACTACAATTGAAAAACTAAAAGCAATATATTTGTTTAAACTATAATCGGAGTAATACATCAACCAAATTAATATTACCGCTGTTAAAATCATATAACGAAGAAAACGGGTTTTATTATCAATAATTGAAAAAACAGACAGTAGAATTAATGAATATTGAATAGTATTAAACAATTCTACAAATTGAGAATGTTTAAACAAAGGGAAAACAAAAACAAAAATTGAAATACTTATTAATAGAAATATACTTTTAGGAATTTTTTTAAGAAATAAAACCATTTGATTATAAATTTTAAAGCAAAGATATTATAAAATCTATAAAACTTGTTAATCCGTGTGATACTTTTTACTTTTTGCTTTGTACTTTTTAGTAATTAATTTACCTTTGTCGTACAAAAATAAAATTTAAAAAGATGTCAAAAATAAAAGTTGGAATAAACGGATTTGGAAGAATTGGAAAAAATGTTTTCAAAATTATTCAAGAGCGTGATAATATTGAGGTTATAGGTATTAACGATTTAACTAATACTAAAACTTTGGCTCATTTGTTAAAATATGATTCTACTCAAGGAAAATATAATGGCACAGTAGATTTTGATGATAACAATTTAATTGTTGACGGTAAAAAAATTAAAATTACTGCCGATAGAAATCCAGCAGAAATTAAATGGGCAGAAACTCCTGATATTGTTATTGAAGCAACCGGTGTTTTCACAAAAAGAGAAAGTGAAAAAGGAGGTTATGGCGATCATTTAAAAAATGGAGCAAAAAAAGTTTTATTAACTGTTCCTGCAAAAGACGAAATTGATAATATGATTGTTCTTGGAGTTAACGACAAAGATTTAGACAAAGAGAATGATATTTGTGTTTCAAACGCATCTTGTACTACAAACTGTTTAGCTCCTGTGGTTAAAGTTCTTAACGATACTTTTGGTATCGAAAATGGTTTAATGAATACAATTCATGCATACACAAACGACCAAATGATATTAGATGCACCACATAGCGATTTACGTCGTGCAAGAAGTGCAGCTGTATCGCAAATACCTACTACAACCGGAGCTGCAAAAGCGGTAGGAAAAATTATTCCTGAACTTAACGGCAAACTTGACGGAATGGCAACACGTATTCCCACACCAACAGGTTCTTTAGTCGATTTAGTAGTTAATTTAAAAACAGAAGCTTCAATAGAAGAAATTAATGCTGCAATGAAAAAAGCTGCACAAGGACCAATGAAAGGTATTTTAGAATACACCGAAGATCCTATTGTTTCTGTTGATATTATCCACAATCCACACTCATCAATTTTTGATGCATTAAGTACAATGGTTATAGGAAAAACTGCAAAAGTTCTTTCTTGGTACGATAACGAATGGGGATATTCTAATAGAGTTGTTGATTTAATAGAAAGATTATTTTAACAAAAAATTTAAAATTAGCGTAATACCATTGCAATTAGCATATAAATATTACGCTAATTTTATTTTAGCTTTTCAATAATATTTTCATATACAATTTAATATCAATTAATTATCTTTATTTTTTGAAAGAAAATTTTTAATAAAAAGCCCCCCTTTAGTAAAAATATATGAATAATGGATAAAGCAGAAAAACAAGTAAAACTAGATACAAGATATTTGCGAATGGCAAATGTTTGGTCAGAAAATTCTTATTGTAACAGGCGAAAAGTTGGAGCATTAATTGTTAAAGACAAAATGATTATTTCTGATGGTTATAACGGAACACCCGAAGGTTTCGAGAATATTTGCGAAAATGAGGCAGGTGACACAAAAGATTATGTTCTACATGCCGAAGCAAATGCAATAACTAAGGTAGCAAAATCTAGTAATAGCAGTCAAGGAGCAACGCTTTATGTTACCACATCGCCATGTATAGAATGCTCTAAATTAATTATTCAATCGGGAATTAAACGTGTTGTTTTTTCCGAAAAATATAGACAAACAGATGGTTTAGAATTGCTTGAAAGAGCTAATGTTGATCTTGTTCACTTATATGTACCTAACGATTAGGCTCTTATCACTTTTAAAATATCTATTCTTCCTAGCAATCTAAAATTTGTTCTATAATTATCTAATTTAAGTTCATCTTCATTATTAATTAGCATTAAATAAGCTTTTTCGTTGTTTAAAAACAAAGTTACAGCTTTAGATTCAAAGTTTATCACAAGCTTTGTAATAGTTTTATTCTCAAATTTAATAGGTTCTTCTAGTTGCACAACATACCAATCGTTTTCTATAATTGTATCTTTTTTGGTCCATAGCGATGAATAAATAATGCTAATTCTGTCAATTATTAAACCTCTTTTGTTTTCAGAAAAAAGTTTTTTTATTGTCTTTCCGTTAGAGTGAGCCAAAAACAATATTCTATAGTTTATATAATTACCCTCGCTACTATATAATTTTTTTGAATTTAATGTTAAATCAAATATCTTCCATTTGCCTTTAACCAAATCGAAATGCGAAAAATTATCGGCTAAAAATATTAATACAAAAATACTTGGCAATAAAAAAATATCCGATTGATTATATAAACTATTGCGATTATAATACCACGAAGAATAAAAATGTTCTAAAGCAAAAATTACTGATAGTCCTACTGCCAAAAATTGTCTTGTTTTTTTTGTATTTAATTTAATATGATAATCGAAAAAACTTGAATTATTTAGTGCATTATTTATATAGGTTAAAAATATTTTTGTTATAATAAGAAAATAAAAAGCAAAAATAATTTCATAATTAAAAAATAAAAAATAATCGAAAAAACCATGCGATAGAATGGCTAAAATATAATATAATGGAACAAAAAACCAAGCAAGTTTTTTGTATTTATATTTATACAAAATTATTCCGTAAACCAATGTTGCCGAGAAAAAAAGATGAGCTATTGAGCTTACAACAGCTCTAACAGAAATTGTATGAATTACACCTTTGTCGAAATACATCATGTTTTCTACAAATGAAAATCCAAGTGCCGAAATCATTATAAAAAGCAAATAATCGTAAGGCTCGTTTAATTGTTTTCTTAAAAAGAGATATATAAATAAAAACGGTATTAATTTAATTGTTTCTTCAATAAAACCTATGCCAAATATGGCAAAAAGTAAATCGTTTATTTTATTACCGGTTAAATAAAAGTTTAAATAAAAATGAAAATAATCATAAACTAAAAGCGAAACATTAGCTAATAATGCACCAAAAACAAATATAAAAACCAGAAGTGATATCTTTTCTTTTTCGTAAATATCCATTCTATATAAAAACACAAACCAAATAAGCATTATTAAAAAAGCTGCAACAAATCCTATTTTTGTTGTTTCTTTATATGAGCGGTAATACTCTGTAATTAAAGATTTTAAATAATGCCCATTAAGAAATTCTATATTTGCTTTTAAATATAAAGGAATATAATTTTCGGTGTTTTTATTAGAAATTATTTTATATGCAACATTATATTTTTTGTTTGTAATACTTAAATTTGCAAGCTGAATATAAGATGTTTTTACTAAACCATTATTTTCTATTTCTTTTAATAAATAATGTTTGCTTTTTTCAAAATCGTTTTTGATAAGTAACGACATATAATAGTTTGTATACTTTATTTTTGATAAGTTTTTTTCAAAATAAATTTCTTTAGCTTTTACTTTATCATTAAAATAATTAGATATAAACAGATAAAGATTATATATTTCGTTACTTTTTATATTAGTATTACTTTCAAAATTTTTATAGAAACTATTCATATCAAAATCATTGTAATTTTTTGAATTTTGCAATGATTTAGTTATTTTATAATGATAATATATTCTGTTATAGTTATTAGATATATTAAGAGAATCTAGTAAAACTAAATCGGTATAAATTTTTTCTAATTTCTGATAATTTTTTGTTTTTTTATAGTATTCTATTAATTCCTTATTGTTTTTAAACTCTTCTTTTCTAAAGGCTTTAGAAGATATAAAAAGAGTAGGAATTACAATTATTATAACAAAAATAACCGATTTATATTCTGATGCAATAAAACTATAAAAAGAACTTCTATTAGATTTTTTTTTCCATTCAATAGCCTTATAAATAAATACTGCCAACGATGGTAAAAAGAAAATTATAAAATAAATACTAATTGTTAATACCATGCAGTAAAGATAACAAGTTTTCTGTTTTTAAAAAATTGAAAGGGGGAAAGGGAAAAAGTTGAAAGTTAAAAGTTGAAAGTTA
>CAZRWZ010000155.1:0-6987 GCA_964603745.1 uncultured Bacteroidaceae bacterium
ACTTTTCAGGCAGAAGACGAAATTGCAGGTATTTGTACAGCAATTGGAGCAAGTTATGCCGGTAAATTTGCTGTAACAACTACATCAGGACCTGGTTTGGCATTAAAAACCGAAGCAGCAGGGTTGGCAGTTATTACAGAATTACCTCTTGTAATTGTTAATGTTCAGCGTGGTGGTCCTTCTACTGGTTTGCCTACAAAAACTGAGCAAGCAGACCTTATGCAAGCACTTTATGCAAGAAACGGTGAGAGCCCAATGCCAGTAGTTGCAGCAAGTTCTCCTTCCGATTGTTTCGACTGGGCTTTTGAAGCAGGTCGTATTGCATTAGAGCATATGACTCCTGTTATTCTTTTAACAGATGGTTATATTGCAAACGGAACATCTCCAATGAAGATTAAGAAAATGGCAGATTTGCCAACTGTTAAAACTCATATTGCAAAAGCAAATACAGATTATCAACCATATCGTAGAGTTGACGAAGAATTAATGATTAGAGAGTGGGCCGTTCCGGGAACAGAAGGTTTAGAACATCGTATTGGTGGTCTTGAAAAAATGGCTGTAACAGGTACAGTTTCTTACGTTCCGGAAAATCACGAAGTGATGTCTTTTGAAAGAGATAAAAAAGTTAAACAAGTTGCTGTAAATATTCCTGATATTAAAATTGATGGTGATAACGAAGGCGATTTATTAGTTGTTGGCTGGGGTAGTACAAAAGGACACTTACAAGATTCTGTTTCAGCTATGAGAGCCGAAGGTAAAAAAGTTAGTTTTGTGAACTTTAACTATATTAATCCACTTCCAAAAAATACAGCTGATGTATTCAACGGATTTAAAAATATTGTTGTGGCAGAAATTAACTTAGGTCAATTTGTTAATTATTTAAGAATGAATTTCCCTCAATATCAATTTAAACAATATAATAAAATTCAGGGATTACCATTTACAGTTGACGAATTAGTTTCTGAATTCACTAAAATTATGGAGGAAAATTAAGATGACTGAAGTAGCTACAAAAAAATATACCGCTAAAGATTTTAAAAGCGATCAAGAAGTAAGATGGTGTCCAGGTTGTGGCGACCATGCTATACTTAATGCTGTTCACAGAGCAATGGCAGAGTTAAATCATAATATCGAAGATTACGCAGTAATTTCGGGTATTGGTTGTTCTTCTCGTTTCCCTTATTATATGAATACCTACGGATTTCATACAATTCACGGACGTGCAGGTGCAATTGCATCGGGTGTTAAAACTGCTAATCCAAAACTTAGTGTTTGGCAAATAACTGGTGATGGCGATGGTCTTGCTATCGGTGGAAACCATTTTATTCACGAAATTAGAAGAAATGTTGACTTAAACGTAATTCTTTTCAATAATGAGATTTATGGTTTAACAAAAGGACAATATTCTCCAACTACAAAAATGGGTACAAAAACAAAAACATCTCCTTTCGGAACTGTTGAACGCCCTTTTAAAATTGGTCAATTAGTAATGGGTGCCGAAGGTACTTTCTTTGCTCGTTCGCTTGATACAAATATCAAGCATGCAACTCAAACTTTTATTAATGCAGATAATCATAAAGGAACATCGGTTGTTGAAGTTCTTCAAAATTGTGTTATCTTTTCTGATAAAATTCATGGTTGGGTTACAGATAAAGAACATAAATTAGATCGTCAATTATATCTAGAACATGGCAAAAAAATGATTTTCGGAAAAGAAAATAATAAAGGTATTGCTATGGATCATGGTAAATTAAAAGTTATAACTATTGGCGAAAACGGACATACCGAAGCTGATGTATTAACACATGATGCACATATGGACGAGCCATTTATACATTTGATGTTAGCAAATATGGTTGGACCTGATTTTCCTGTTGCATTTGGTGTAATTAGAGAAGTTAAAGAAAATTCTTATGATATGAATGTTGCAAATCAAGTTGCAGAAGTACAAGCAAATACTAAATTCAGTAGCATGGATGATGTGCTTGCAAGTGGCTCTACTTGGACAGTATAAGATTTTTTAAATACTAAAAAAAAAGGAGATTTGTTTAAATCTCCTTTTTTTTATATTTTGTTGAAAAATATAATGATGAAAAGTTTTTATAAATTACTATTAGTTACAGTGTTATTTTTAACACAAAGTTTTTCGTTTTCGCAAACTAAACTTGATGAACTAATATATAATGCCAAAATAAATTATAACAAACAACAATACTCAAAAGCCATTGATAATTTAAATGAGGCTTGCAAATTAAACCCAAAAAAAGCAGATATATATTATGTGTATTTTGCTATATATAAAGATTTAGGCAAAGGAAAAGATGCCGAAGCCATTCTTACTAAAGCTATACAAAATATTGGCAACAAAGAACCCGATTTTTATGCAATGCTTGCATATTTGCAATATCAACAAGCAAAATATACCGAAGCAAAAACAAATTTTACAAAATTTGTAAGCTTAGTTCCTAAAAATGATGAATATGTTAAGGATATAAACACATTTATTAAATCTTGCGATTTTGCTATTGATGCAATAAAAAATCCTGTACCATTCGAACCAATTAATTTAGGAGCAGGTGTTAACTCAAAATTTGATGAGTATTTACCAACAATAAATGTAGAAGAAAACGAAATTGTTTTTACCAGAAATACTGTAAACGAATTTCCTAAATACAAAGGAGACGATTATCAAGAAGATTTTTTTATTTCTTACAAATTAAACTCTGAATGGAAAAAAGCAAACCCATTAGCCGGTAATATAAATTCTAACGATAACGAAGGAGCTCAATCTTTATCATTAAACGGAAAATATTTATTTTTCTCTGCTTGTAACCGAGAAGATGGCATAGGACAATGCGATATTTATTTTTCGCAAAAAGTTAATAATGTTTGGAGCAAACCTATAGTTTTATCAAAACCTCTAAATACAGAATATTGGGATTCGCACCCAAGTATTTCGGCAGATAACAAAACTTTTTATTTTTCGAGCGATCGCCCTGGTGGTTATGGAGCTCAAGATATTTGGTATTGCACTATTGATAAAAATGGACAGTTTTCAGAACCAAAAAATTTAGGTCCAACAATAAATACAAGTGGTTCAGAAATGTTCCCGTTTATACATTCCGACAATAAAACTCTTTATTTTACATCTGATAAACATATTGGAATGGGTGGAAACGATATTTTTGTTACTAAGTTAGAAAACGGGAAATGGTCTGAGCCAAAAAATCTTGGATATCCTATAAATACATCGAAAGATGAGAACAGTTTGGTGGTAAATGCAAAAGGTTCTACAGCTTATTTTTCGTCGAATAGAGATGGCGGAATGGGCGGAATAGATATATATAAATTTAATATTTATGATGAAATAAAACCTGAACCTATTACCTATCTTAAAGGTATTATTAAAGACGAAGAAACAAAACAACCACTGCAAGCTATTTTTGAGCTTTACGATTTAGATAATAATAAATTGATTAAAAAATCGTATAGTAGTGGAACAAACGGAGCATTTCTTATTCTTGTTCCGGGTAATAAAAATTATATGATTAATGTAAGTAAAGAAAACTATATTTTTTATTCCGATAATTTTTCGCTTAAAGAAAACCAAGATGAAATATTTTATAAAACTATTGAACTGCAAAAGATTAAAGAAGGTAATAAATTGGTTCTAAAAAATATTTTTTTCGAAACAAACTCTTTTAAACTTAAAGATGAATCTAAACTTGAACTAACAAAATTGCAAGATTTTATGATAAAATATCTTAGCACAGAAATACAAATTGAGGGATATACAGATAATGTTGGAAGCGATGTTGCAAATCAAACTTTATCAGAAAACAGGGCAAAAGCTGTAATGAGTTATTTAATTGAAAAAGGAATAACCAAAGACCGACTTAGTTATATCGGCTATGGCGAAAAAAGCCCTATAGCCGACAATAATACCGAAAAAGGCAGAAAAATAAACAGAAGAACAGAGTTTAAAATTATCTCTAAATAAAAATAATGGCATTTCCATACAGTATATCAAAAAAATTTATATTTCTTGATGAAAAATATCAAGGGCTAACAAAGGCATATCTACGAAAAGCAATTATAAGTGTTTTTTCTGATGACGAATTTGAAAAAGAAGAAAATAATGTTATCAGATATAAAAGTAAACAGTCTTTAATAAGTTTTAATTATTATTACGATATTGTTTTTGATAAAAATGAAGGAACAAATATAAAATTTATTATTAATCTTGCCAGTTTACTGCAAATAACTGTTGTATTGCTGGTTATGATAGCTCTTTTATCAAAGTTTGCATTTAAAGATTACCTTATCTTTTCGGGAATATTTTTAGTAATTTTTTATTTTGTAAATCTTGTTTTTATTCAATCTAGAATAAGTCGCAAGGTAAACAAAGCACTTAATATGCTTGGCTATAATATAGAATCAGATTTTTCGCCGGAGCAAAAACAGTGGATAGCCGACGAAACAAAATGCCCTGCTTGTGGTGGCGATATTTACGAAAACGATATAATGTGTAAATCGTGTGGTTTAAAAATAAAGCAGAATCGTTTTACAAAGCCACTAAATATAAATCAAAACAAAGAACAAGGGCAAATAAAATATCACTACAAAGAAAAAAAAGATTAATTTTAGCAGATGAGAAAACTCTCGGCAAATTACATATTCGACGGAAAAGCTAAGTTCTATAAAAACGGCATTTTGCATTTAGATGATAATGGTAAAGTTCTGCAACTTATTGATACTGATGGAGACCTGCAAGAAGAGAGCCAATTAGAATTTTATAATGGAATTATTACTCCGGGTTTTGTAAATGCTCATTGTCATATAGAATTGTCGAGTTTAGAAGGAAAATTATCGCCTAAAAAAGGATTGCCAAATTTTATAAACGAAATAATATCATTAAAACAAAATTTAGAAATTAATGCAATAGAAAAAGCCGATAAATTAATGCAAAATAACGGTATTGTTGCAGTTGGCGATATTTCAAATTCCGATATTAGTTTTTCGGTTAAACAAAAAAGTAAAATAAAATATCATAGCTTTATAGAGCTTATCGCTCCCGATAATAATAAAGCTTATGATGCTTTAAACTTCGGTAAAATATTAAAAACTAAAGCAGATAGTTTTAATCTGAAATCGAGCTTAGTCCCTCATGCAACATACTCTGTTTCGCAAAAAATATTGCAATTAATAACAGAAATTGCCTACAACGAAAATACAATTATCAGTTTTCATAATCAAGAAACCGAAAGCGAAAATCAAATGTTTTTAGAAGCTAAAGGTAACTTGTTAGATAGACTTAGAAAGCTTAACGATTTTTATAAAAATTTTAAACCCACATATTTTAACTCATTGCCATCAACAATGGTGCATTTGCCAAAGTGCAACAAAACAATCTTGGTGCATAATACTTTCTCGAATGCAAAAGATATTAAATGGGTAAAAGATTATACAGAGCATGCTTTTTGGTGTTTTTGCCCAAATGCGAATCTATATATAGAAGATAAATTACCTGATATTAACCTGTTGAAAAACAGTGGTATAAAAATATGTTTGGGAACAGATAGTTTTGCCTCTAACACAAATCTTTCTATTCTTGACGAGATGAAAACAATTTCAAGTAATTTTGAAATTGACTTATCTGATTTATTAAAATGGGCAACAATAAACGGAGCCGAAGCACTTGATTTACATTTTAATATCGGTAGTTTTGATATAGGAAAAACACCCGGAGTTAATTTAATTGAAAATGTAGATTTAAAAAACTTGAAACTAAAAGAGGAAAGTTTTATTAGAGTTTTAGTGTAAGGTTTTATAAAAAATCAGCGTCTAAAATAAAAAAACATATGAATAAAACAGTTTTAATAACAGGAGCCTCCGGAGGAATAGGCAAAGAACTTGCAATTATTTATGCTACAAATAGTTATAACCTAATATTGATAGCACGTAGCAAAAACAAACTTGATGATTTAAAGCAAGAACTTGAAAAAACTTACAAAGTGGAAATCACAAATATATCTTTAGATTTATCTAATCAAGATTCTGCTGAAGAGTTGTTTGGTATTGTTAAAGAAAAGAAATTACAAGTTAATATATTAATAAATAATGCCGGATTTGGATTAAATGGAGAATTTACCGAAATTAATATAAATTCTCAAGTTGAAATGATTAATTTGAATATACTTACACTCACAAAACTGAGCAATATTTTTGCAAAAGAAATGCTTCAACAAAACTCGGGGAATATTGTAAATATTGCCTCTACGGCAGCATTTCAACCAATATCAAACTTTGCAATTTATGCTGCAACTAAAGCTTATGTACTAAGTTTTTCAGAAGCAATAGCCATTGAATTAAAAAATAAAAACATAAATGTGACAGCTATTTGCCCAGGAGCAACAAAATCTAATTTTATGGATAATGCGGGGGTCAAGAAAATTAGATTTCTATCAATAGCAAACTCTAAACAAGTTGCAGCATTTATTTTTAAATCTGTTAATAATAAACAAATGATAGCAATACACGGCTTTTTAAATAAGCTAATAATTTTTTTGTTAAGATTTGCTCCACGTAGTTTGGTAAGAAAAATAGCAGGTGGTTTTTTTGATAAGTAGGGTCTACTGAAAAACGCATAACAGATTGTTATAAAACCATTTAAACTAACACACGCTATTGTAAGTGCAAACTTTTTAAAACATATGTGCTTATAAGTTTACATTTACAAATGTTATAATCATAGTTTTCAGCAAACCCTAAGTAAATATTTCTTTGTAAAAAGAACCCTTAAAGGTATAACAGTTTGTTCATTAAAGATATGAGCTTTCATTGTTCGGTTAAAATATAGGTATTATTAAATTACATACAGGTTTTGTACAGGTAATAAAAATGTAAATTATAAAAAAAACACTATTTTTAAAAGAAAAATTTATTATGAAAAAATTATATTTTGCAATATTTTTATTAGTGTTATCT
>CAZRWZ010000156.1:0-6954 GCA_964603745.1 uncultured Bacteroidaceae bacterium
TTTTTTTATTGTGTTATATTCTTTTTTAATGAAGTACAAACTTGATAGGAACAATATACTGCACTCTAACAGCTTTACCTCTTTGTTTTCCTGGTTTCCATTTTGGCATAGATTTTACAACTCTAACAGCCTCTCTATCTAAATAAGTATCAACTTTACGTGCAGGTTTTACATCAGAAACTTTTCCGTTTTTACCAATAACAAACTGAACAAATACTGTTCCTTTAATTCCGTTTTCTTTAGCAATTTCGGGATATTTTGTATTCTTTGCTATGTATGTTAACAATGCTTTTTGTCCGCCCGGAAATTCTGGTTTATCTTCAATTACAGCAAATTGAAACACTGTATTATCTTCTTCTTCCTCTTCTTCAACTTCAACAATTTCAACTTCGGTTGTTTCATCTACTTCAATATCATCAATTTCTACTTCATTTTCAATTTCTACATCATTTTCCACAATTTCGAAAATGTCTTCTTTTTTCTCTATTTTTGGTTCTTCTTTTGGTGGTGGCTCTTGCCTTGTTGGAGGTATAATTTCATCATCAACACCCATATCAAAAATACCATCTGTTAAACTTTCACCGTTATTATTTGCTGTCCACTCAAAAGCAAGAAGAACAAATGATAATGTTAAAACTATTCCAATAAAAAGAAATGTGACTTTCTTCTTTTCTAAATCTACTTTAGGCGATTTTTTTACATCCATTTTTCAATTTTTTTTATAGTTTGTAAAACTAATATTTTTTGATTTTAAAACAAAATAATAAAACAGAAATTAATTAACTCTTTTTTATTTTTATATTTCCAGTGCCTAAAAACAAATACCTTGCCACTTTAATTGTTATAGAATTGTTCCAAACACTATTCTGTCTTTATTATTATAATCTTTTATTACCTCAATATTATTAAAGCCTTGTGTTTTCATAAGTTGTGCAACTTCTTTTCCATATTTTTCATTTATTTCGAACCATAACTGACCTTCAGTATTTAGCATTTTTTTTGCTTTAAAAATTATAGCTTCGTAAAATATCAATGGTTTTTCGTTTGGCACAAACAATGCACTTTTTGGTTCGAAATTTAATACATTTTTCTGCATTTGTTTTTTTTCTTTTTCAGTAACATAAGGAGGGTTGCTAAGTATAATATCAAATTTCTCTTTTTGTTCGTTGTTAGATTTTAAAACGTCTTCTATTATAAAATTTATATTAGTTTTATTTTTTTTTGCATTTTCATAAGCAACATGCAAAGTATTTTCTGATATATCTGTTGCACTTACATTTGAAGACGGAATGTTTTTAGCTAAACTAATTGCTATGCATCCACTACCTGTACCAATATCTAAAATATTTATGTTTTTTCGTTGTTCGTTTTTTTTTATGATATTATAAACAAGTAATTCTGTTTCTTGACGGGGGATTAAAGTGTGTTTATTTACTTTTAATTTTAAATTAAAAAATTCTGTTTCCTCAAAAATATATTGAATTGGTTCATGTTTTTTTAATCTTTCCAAAATATCATCTACAAGCACTAAATCTTTATATTTTACATAATTTCTGTAGTTAATTATAATTTGTGTTTTATCAAATGATAAAATATTTTCAATAATTAAATAAGCAATACTTTCACTTTCGTAAGGATTGTATAAATTACAAAGCTCGTTTTCGATATATCTTTTCAAGTCTTTTAAAATCATCAATCAAATTTACTACTTTTGTAACAAAAAGTTTCATTAATATTTGAAAAATCAAGAAAAATATATCAAACGCTGCATTGAACTTGCTAAGTTAGGTTTGGGAAACACTTATCCTAACCCACTTGTAGGTTCTGTAATAGTATATAAAAACAGAATTATAGGAGAAGGTTATCACAAAAAATGCGGAGAAGCACATGCCGAAGTTAATGCAGTAAACTCGGTAAAAGATAAATCGTTATTAAAACACTCAACACTTTACGTAAATCTAGAGCCATGTTCGCATATAGGACGAACTCCTGCTTGCTCAACAATGATAATTGCTAATAAAATCCCAAAAGTAGTAATTGGGTGTATTGATACTTTTAATAAAGTTTCAGGCAAAGGAGTTGAGATGCTAAAAAATGCAGGTATTGATGTTGTAGTAGGGGTTTTAGAAGCGGAGAGCAGAGAAGTAAATAAACGCTTTTTTACTTTTAATGAAAAAAACAGACCTTATATAATACTTAAATGGGCACAAACAAAAGATGGGTTTATCGATATTGTAAGAACAACTAAAACCCAGAAAGGAGAATGGATTACAAACGAGCTATCTAAAGCATTAGTTCATAAATGGAGAAGCGAAGAAGCTGCAATTATGGTTGGTACTAATACTGCAATTATGGATAATCCACAACTTGATGTTAGAGAATGGACAGGAGAAAACCCTATGCGTGTTACAATTGATAAGTCTCTAAAATTATCACAAAACTTAAACATATTAAGTAACAAAATACCTACAATTATATATAACGAGGCAAAAAATTTGAAGTTAAAGAATACAGAATATATTAAAATTGATTTTAGAAAAGACGTTGTATCGCAAATATTAAAAGATTTATACTCAAAAGATATACAATCAATTATTATTGAGGGTGGAGAAAAACTTTTAAACTCATTTATTAAATCTAACTTATGGGATGAGGCAAGAATATTTACAGGAAATAAATATTTTAAAGATGGTATTAAAGCTCCAAAGATTAATACAAAAAAATCAAAGAAATATATAATTGGCGATGATAGTGAATTAAATATTTTGCATTGCTCAGAATGATTATTTTTAAAATCAGGAGTATATTACAATTTATTAAATAACAGAGGCTTGACCTCAACGTGCCACTCCGATTTAATAATACTAAGCACAATGCTATCTCGCCTGCCATAGTTTGTAGTGAAATTGTTTCTTAACACTCCTTCTTCTACACAACCAATACTTTTCATTGCATTAATGCTTCTTTCGTTATTTTTATCTGCCTTAAATTCAATCCGTTCTACTTCAAGTATTTCAAATGCAAATTTAAGTAATAAAAATTTACAGTTTTTATTTAGTTTTGTTCCTCTAAAATCTTTTCCATACCAAGTATATCCTAAAGATATAGTTTTATGAAAACTATTAATATCATAAAACCTTGTGCTACCTGCAAATTTATTTTTTTGCTTATCAAAAACTATAAAAGGATACGATTTTTTATTTGTTTTATCGTTTAAAGCAAGTTTAATATACTCTTTTAAACTATGTCTGTTTTTGGGCTGAATTAATGAATATAGCCAAATGTCTTGTTCATTTTCGGCAAAGTACAACAAGTTATTTACATCAGTAATTTTTAATGGTCTGAGTAAAACATTCTTATTTTCGAGAATATAATCTTTTTCAAAATCTATCATAAATCTAATTCAACAATAATAGGACAATGGTCTGAGTGTACAATATCGGCTAAGATTTTGGCATCAATAATTTTAGAACGCAATGTTTCGCTTACCATATGATAATCTATACGCCAACCAAGATTTTTAGGTCTTGCTCCTGCTCTGTAACTCCACCACGAATATTTTTCGGCAGATTGGTCGAACATTCTAAAACTATCGATAAAACCATTTTCTATAAAATTTGTTACCCACTCTCGTTCTTCGGGTAAAAAACCTGAAACTCCTTTCTTGTTTTCGGGTTTGTTAATATCTATTGGTTTATGACAAATGTTATAATCGCCACACAAAACAATATTTGGTCGTTCTTTTTTTAATTTATCAATAAATTTCTGAACATCGGTCAAATATTCCATTTTAAAATCTTGACGTACAGTTCCTGTTGTTCCACTCGGAAAATATGAATTTATTAGAGTAAAATCGCCAAAATCGGCACGTATCATTCTGCCTTCAAAATCGTATTTTTCTATTCCAATTCCTTCTATCACTCTATCGGGCTTTTGCTTAGAGAAAATCGCTACACCGCTATACCCTTTTTTTTGTGCCGAAAACCAGTATAAATGATAACCTAAATCTGAAATCAAATTTGTTTCTACCTGCTCTTTGTTTGCTTTTGTTTCTTGCAAACAAATAATATCAGGATTTTCTTGTTGCAACCACTCGGCAAAACCTTTTTTAAGTGCTGCTCTTATTCCGTTTACATTATAACTTATTATTTTCATATATTTATATTGTTTTATTGTTCGACTGTTATATTTAACAGTTTAGCCATTTAACAGTTTAACTCTTACCACTAACAACAATAACAATTTCACCTTTAACTGTTTTTGCTTCAAAATATTCTATTAAATATGGTAAATTACCTCTTATATTTTCTTCAAACATTTTACTTAGTTCTCGCGAAACGCTTGCTTTTCTATCTTCACCAAAATACTCGGCAAATTGTTTTAAGGTTTTTACCAAACGATAAGGCGATTCGTAGAAAATCATTGTTCTATTTTCTTCGGCAAGAAGTTTTAATTTTGTTTGTCTTCCTTTTTTCTGAGGTAAAAAACCCTCGAACACAAACCTATCGTTAGGTAAACCGGAATTTACCAAAGCAGGTACAAAAGCTGTAGCTCCGGGTAAAGTTTCAATTTCTATATTATTATCAACGCAAGTTTTAACAAGCAAATAACCTGGATCAGAAATTGCAGGTGTTCCTGCATCGGAAACTAAAGCTATAGTTTCTCCAGATTTAATTATCTCAACAATATTATTACCTGTTTTGTGTTCGTTAAATTTATGATGCGAAATCAATTTCTTTCCCGAAATATCGAAATGTTTTAATAAAATACTTGTTTTTCGTGTATCTTCGGCAAGTATTATATTTACATTTTTTAGAACATCTAAAGCTCGCAGTGTAATATCTTGCAAATTGCCAATAGGTGTTGGTACTATAATTAATTTACTCATTGCTAAAAATTAAATTCTTACAAATTAGCATTTACTTTGTACTAAATACTTTTTACTTTACCTTTGTAAAAGTATAAAAAAAATCTTGGGTGTAATATCTAAAATCTATATGTCTAATAAAGTTATTAACATAAAAAATAAAAAAGCTTCGTTTAATTACGAGTTTATTGATAAATATACTGCGGGAATTGTACTTACAGGAACGGAAATAAAATCTATTCGTGATGGGAAAGTTAATTTTACTGATGCTTATTGTTTTTTTATAGCTCACGAACTTTGGCTAAAGGGTTTGCATATTTCTGAATATTCTTACGGAAGTTATAATAACCATATCCCAAAACGTGATAGAAAACTTTTACTTAATAAAAAAGAACTACTAAAAATTAAAAAGAAAATATCTGAAAAAGGTTTAACAATTGTGCCTGTTCGTATGTTTTTAAACGAAAGAGGATATGCAAAAATTGTTATTGCTGTTGCTCGTGGTAAAGCAAAATACGATAAACGACACGATATTAAAGACCGTGACAACAAACGTGATTTGGATAGATATATGAAAAAATAAAAATTTATACTCAAATATTATTTTCTACAAAAAAAATAAAAAATGCGAAAATTTTTAAAATTTATAGTAAGAAAAGTTCCAAGAATATATTTAATTAGATTTAGTTATGCATTTAGTTGGATTATAGCCGCTTTCTACAAAGGAAAAAAACAACATTGCCCTATTTGTGGCGGTAATTTCAGAACATTTTTACCTTACGGATATACCAATACAAGCAGCGATAATCGTTTGTGTCCTTCTTGCTTATCGCTTGAGCGACATCGTTTAATTTGGCTTTATCTGAAAAACAAAACAAAATTATTTAATGAGGCAATGAGTCTGTTACATATTGCACCTGAACAATCTTTTTATAAACGATTTAAAGCAATAAAAACATTAGATTATTATACTGCCGATTTAGAATCGCCACTTGCAGAATATCATTTCGATATACATAAAATACCCTTTGATAACAACAAGTTTGATATGATAATGTGTAATCACGTTTTAGAACATGTTGACGATGAATTTAAGGTAACTAGGGAGCTTTACAGAGTGCTTAAACCTGGTGGGTTTGCTATTTTACAAGTGCCAATAAATCTTAGTTTCGACAAAACCTACGAAGACAAAAACATTACAAGCCCCGAAGAACGTGAAAAACATTATGGACAATACGACCATGTGCGTTGGCACGGATTAGATTATCCCGAAAGATTAGAAAAATCTGGTTTTGTGGTTGATAGATTAAATTTTGTTAATACCTATTCTGAAGAAGAAATTGAAAGAATGCGATTGCCAAAAACAGAGATTTTATACATTGCTCGTAAAAAATAGTACTTATTAAAAATGTTTATTTTACTTTCTACAGCTTATTTTCCTAATATTCAGTATTTTTCTAAACTCGAAAATTACAATAATGTTGTTATTGAGCAACATGAAAATTATGTAAAAAAAACCTTCAGAAATCGTTGCGAAATTTCGGGAGCAAACGGAAAGTTAAGTTTAAGCGTACCGATTGAAAAAAGTAAGGAAAAGTTAAAAATAACTCAAGTAAAGATTGATTACTCCGAAAATTGGCAAAAAAACCACCTAAAAGCAATAGAGGCGGCTTATGGTTTATCGCCTTTTTACGAGTTTTATATAGATGATTTAAAAACTTTATTTGAAAATAAATACAAGTATTTATTTCAATTAAATTCCGATATTTTAAATTCTGTTTTTAATTTAATAGGAATAAAAAAGCAATTAAAATTTACAGATAATTTTATTGAAATTGATGAGCAAAACAAGTATGATTTGCGTTTTTCGTTACACCCCAAAAAACATATGCAAACACAAGATAATGAGTTTGTTGCAAACAGATATATTCAAACTTTTTCTAATAAATTTGAGTTTATCCCAAATTTAAGTATTTTAGATTTAATTTTTAATTTAGGACCCGAAAGCTTAGAGTATTTGCATAAAACAGTTTAAGTAGAGCTTGTCTATAAAGTCAAATGTCTGGTGTAGAAAGTAGTATATGTTG
>CAZRWZ010000157.1:0-6875 GCA_964603745.1 uncultured Bacteroidaceae bacterium
CTTCTTCAATTTGAGGTATATTTATACATCTGTATTTCATAAATTAAAAATCTAATGCAGGTCAGAGCTTTTCAGCAAACCATAATTAATAATTTCGCCTCAATTAAGTTTGAATCTTAAAATTAAGAGTTTTCAAATTTAATTATAAAAGGAATTTGTTTAGTTTCGTACGATTTGCCATCACTTGTAATAATTATATTATACCATATTGGAGCAATTGCTTTAACTATTTTTTCTATTACCATTGTTTTTTCGTTGTAAAACCAATCTTCAATAAAAATAATCCCAATTATACTTTCAGGGTCGGCTTCGTTTTGCATAATAACTGTATCAATACTTGCATCTTCATTCTCAACAATCATTGTATCTATGGTAGCCCCAATGCTTTGTTTTATTTCATTAACAGATAATCTAGTGTTCATATCATCAAAAGAATATGCTTTTTTCTTACCTGATAAAACCGAATTTAAAAATGCTTTTGTAAAATTTTCTTCGTTAAAACCTTTTACAAACGAAGCTTCATCTTGTTTAAAATAAAATTCAGATTTAATATTTTGTGCAAGAGGTGTAAAATCTTCATTATTGTGATTATTTACAACTGTAATTGTGATATATCTTACTGTATCACTATTAGTTAATCCGTTTTCTTTTGCATTATGATCAACAACTTCTCTTATTAAAGTATATTTTATCATATCTTTATTAAAACTTGTCATATCCTCATCAACATCCCAATTTTCTACAAAGAATAAAGCTTTAAACTGTTCTTCCGGAAATTCTGTTTTAATTATTTCTGTTGCAAGTTCACCATTTTCTTGTTCAATAAATACTGTATCTACAATATAAAAAATACTTGCTGTAACTTCCTCTGCATTCATTTTATCTTTACCATCAAAATCATATACAGTTTTCCCCGATTTTGCAGCTTCTCTTATTTTTTTTATGATTTCAGATTTTGCTAAACCTGCAACCCATTCTTTATTCATTTCTGGATATAGATTAACCTCTTGTTTAACAGTTGCTTTGCTATACAGTAAAATATTTGAATTACTCTTATTATTAGTATCTACTTTTTTTACTTCTTTTTCTTGATTACAAGAAAATAGTGAAATAACTAATAGAGCTAAAATTATTTTTTTCATTATTCATAATTTTTTGGTTAATACTGATTAGTGTTTGTTTATAAAATGATTATATTATTTTCGCCAAAACGAACGAGAGAATAACACAAAAATTGTAAATAACTCTAGTCGTCCGAGAAGCATTAAAAATGACAGCACCCATTTTGCAAAATCAGGAAAATGTGCAAAATTTTCTGCCGGACCTACTTTTCCTATTCCAGGACCAATATTACCAAGTGTTGCCGCAACTGCTCCCATTGATGTATCTAAATTATAATTCATTGATGAAATTACAATTGTTCCAAATACAAATATCATTACATATATAACCATAAATGCTAATATGTTTGTAATTATTTTTGGATCAACCGATTGCTTATTAAATTTTACAGGAATTATTGCATGTGGGTGTAATAATCGACGTAATTCGAAATAAGAATTTTTGATAATTAACACCACTCTTACAATTTTCATTCCGCCACCTGTTGAGCCTGCCGAGCCACCAAGAAACATTAATACAAAAATAATTACATAAATAAACGGTGCCCATTGAGTGTAATCTGCTGTGGCAAAACCCGTTGTAGTTAAAATTGATACTACTTGAAATAAGGAATCTCTAAATGATATTGCAATTTCTTTATTATGAATAAAAACTAAAAAAAAAGTAATCATTACGGTGAAAATGAGTATTATTCCAATGTATGATTTAAATTCTTCATCATGTTTCATTTTGCTGAATTTACCCTGCATTGCAAAATACGAAAGCGTGAAATTTGTACCTGCAATTATCATAAATATTATTATAACATAATGAATGTAAGATGATTGCCAAAATGCAATACTTGCTCCATGTGTGGAGTATCCTCCTGTTGCCATTGTTGTAAAAGAATGACAAATTGCATCAAAAACACTAACAGGATTATCTGTAGGATTTATGTAGTTGTTTAAATATAAAAGAATTGCTTCAACAAGAGTGAAAAGTATATAAATTCCCCAAAGACGTTTTGCTGTTTCTTTAATTCGTGGGTGAAGCTTATCTTTAGATGGTCCTGGTACTTCGGCAACAAACAATTGCATTCCTCCAATTCCTAAAAGCGGAAAAATAGCTATTGCCATCACAATTATTCCCATACCTCCTATCCATTGGGTTATACTTCTCCAAAAATGCAAGCCATAAGCCAAATTATCTATTTGTGTGCCATTTAAAATTGATGAACCTGTTGTGGTAAAACCCGACATTGTTTCAAAAAAAGCATCGGCATAGTGTGGTATTGCACCCGACAAAACAAATGGTAAAGCTCCAAACAATGAAAATACAACCCATACTAGGCTAACAATTACGTATCCTTCTTTTTTGCCAAGATTTTTTTCTGTTTTTCTATTAAGTAGCCAAGCTAATAAACCTACGGTAATACTAATTCCTGCTGTTATTAAAAAAGATTTGTATTCTTGTTCGCCATATATTATTGATACAATAGCCGAAAGTATCAAGAAAAAACTTTCGATTAATAGTAATCTTCCTAAAATAAAGAATATTATTCTTTTGTTCATTTATTTAAAGAATTTTTCGAGTTTATGTATAGATTCCGGTAAAGTAAAAACCACAACCCTGTCATTTGCTTCAATAACAGTATCGCCTTTTGCAATAAAGCTATTATTCTTTTTTGTAACACCTCCAATTATTGCATCATCAGGAAAATTAACTTCTGATAGTGGTTTGTTTGTAATTTTAGACCCTTCGTGAGCAATAAATTCGAGAACTTCGGCTTCTGTACCTGTTAAGCATTTAACTGTTGATACTTCTGCCGAAATGGTATATCCGTAGATTTTACTTGCCGCAAGTAATTTTTTATTTATAATTGTATCAATTCCAATATCTTCGGCTAAATCAATAAAATCTATATTTTCAATTTCGGCAATTGTTTTTTTAACACCAAATCGTTTTGCCAACAAACATGATAAAATATTTGTTTCGGAGTTGTCGGTAACAGCAATAAAAGCGTCCATTTGCTTAATGCCTTCTTCAAGCAAAAGCTCTGTGTCGCTACCATCGCCATTTAGCACAAGTGTATCGTTTAAAATATCGGCAAGTTCTTTGCTTTTTTCTTCGTTGCGTTCAATTAGTTTAACATTCATCTTTTTTTGTAGCTCTTTAGCAGTTCTTTTACCTATTCTGCTACCACCAAGAATCATTACGTTTTTTATTGCAATTTTTTCTTTTCCGGTGGTTTTCATTAATGATGATACTCCCGATTTATTTGATATTACATAAACTAAATCGTTTACATGGAAAACATCGTTACCATTAGGTATTATAGTTTTAGAGTTTCTATAAATCGCAATTGCTCTATAATCAAATTCACTGCTTTCGCTTGATACTTCTTTTAAACTTTTTCCAATAATTGGAGCTCCCTTTTCTAATTTTATAGTGTATAATGATAAATGACCTTGAGAAAAATTGAATGTTTCGGTAGAACCTGTTTGTTTTAAAAGTTGTATTATTTCTTCGGAAGCTAACTTTTGCGGATAGATTAAAGAATCTATCCCTAAATCGCTTATTATATCTTTGTTTTCGTCGAATAAAAATTCGTTATTATCTATTCGTGCAATTGTTTTTTTTGCTCCAAGTTTTTTTGCAAGTATTGCTGCGGTTATATTTGTTTCTTCGTTTTGCGTAACAGATATAAACAAATCGCAAGATTTTATTCCGGAATTATTTAAAACATTAAAAGAAATAATATTGTCCACAACACCCATTACATCAGAATGTGAGCTTACTAAATGCACCTTGTGAGCATCTTTATCTATTATGGTAATATTATGATTTTCTTTGCTTAATAATTTAGCCAAATGTGTTCCAACTTCTCCTGCTCCTGCAATTATTATTTCCATAAATTTAAAAAATATTAATCAAAAGTATAAAAAATTGAATGTAAAATTTTACTTTTAGTAATTAAATTTTTTCAATATGACAGGAAATCTAAGTAAAATGCAGGCTAAAAACAGTAATACTGTTGAGTATCAGTTAGATTTAGGCGGCAATAAAATTAATATGAATAATTTAATAGGTAAGAAAATAAGATTTTCTTATTCAGGAATTATTAATTGTGTTAAATGTGGAAGAAAAACAAATAAATCTTTTGCTCAAGGGTTTTGTTATACGTGTTTTTTAAATGCTCCTGAGGCCGACCCCGGAATTATGCGACCTGAACTTGATATGGCTCACAAGGGGATTTCGAGAGATCTGGAATGGGCAAAAACTTTTAGTTTAACCGAGCATTTTGTGTATTTAGCTTATTCTAGTAATTTAAAAGTTGGGGTTACTCGTTTCAACCAAATACCTACTCGCTGGATAGACCAAGGTGCATCTAAAGCAATAATTATTGCTAAAACGCCTTATCGTAATCTTGCAGGGCAAATAGAAGTTGCTCTAAAACAACATTATGCCGACAAAACTAACTGGCGAAAAATGTTGCAAAATATTACTGATATTCCTGTAGATTTTATTGCAGAAAAAGAAAAAGCAATTTCTTTTTTATCTGACGAGCTAAAGCAATATGCCTATGATGACAATATAATTACTGAATTAAAATATCCTGTGGAACGCTATCCTTTAAAAGTTAAATCTGTTAATATGGAAAAAACTCCTGTTTTTGAAAAAATTCTTGCTGGTATAAAAGCACAATATCTTATTTTTGATGATGATACGGTAATAAATATCAGAAAATATTCGGGTTATAAAGTTGATTTTGATGTGATTTAATCCCAATTGGGATATTTTGTTTTCAACATTCAAAAACCCCTTTTATGCGTTTTTCAGCAGTCCCTATGTGGTTTTGAGTATAACACAAAACACCCGATATAAATTAAAATATATATCGGGTGTTTTTTATAACAAATGATATAATTGCTAATAAATAACCGTTACATTACCTGTTTTCTTATATTCTACTCCATCAGTATTTTTATAAACAACATGCCATTTATAAACTCCATTCTGAACTTTCTTATGATTTTTTGCTATTCCATTCCAACCTTCATATAAATCGGTTGTTTCCCAAATCAGTTCTCCCCATCTGTCATAAATTCCTACCCAAAAGTTATCTAAATCTATTCCATGACCTTTACAAATAAAAAAGTCGTTTATATTATCGCCATCTGGTGAAAATGCTGTAGGAACATACAAAGTAAATTCTTCTTTAACTTTTATAATTTTCTGTACAGTATCAGTACAACCTTTGTCTGTAATAGCTATTAATGTTACTACATAATTTGCCACATTTGTTGCATAAGTATGCATAGGGTTTGTTACGCAAGAAGAATCGTCGTCTCCAAAATCCCAAATATACATATCGCCATACACAGATAAATTTTGAAAATAAATATCAGGTCTAATAATACTTACTAAATCAGGATCAGCAGTAAATTTAGCTTCAGGCAGTCTGTAAACATGAATTAAATTGTTTAATTCAAGATAATTACTACAACCTTCGGCAGAAACAACAGTTACCGAAACATCAAAATCACCGTATGTTTCATAAATATGAATAGGGTTCTTGTTTGTTCCTATATTTGATATATCTCCATCTCCGAAATCCCATAAGAAACTTTGTCCTAAATTTGGGCTTGTTTCTATAAAAGATACTTCTAATGGTTGACATCCTTCTGTTATATCAGGATAAAAACCTATAGGTGGTAACGGATATACAAAAATTGGAACAATTGCTGTAGCTGTCATACCACAGCCATCAATAACTGTTACAGTATAATTATCCGATGAATTAGGATAAACTATTGAAGTTCCGTCTATTGTGTCACCTTCAAAAATTATTGTATAATTATAATCACCTCCTGAAGGTATTGCTGTTATAATAACAGGGTCTCCCGGGCAAACAGAATCTATATTTGGATATGCATCTAAAAATACATCGGGAGATACTAATACTTGGCAATATGATAAAGAACTTGCACAATTATTAGCATCGGTAACATAAAAATTATATATTATATCATCAAGTGGTGTTTCGTGTATACTTGCAGTATTTGCATTTGTATTTCCCCAATGATAGGTATAAGGGGAAGTTCCTCCGGAAACTATAGACTGTATATCAATGGAGTCTCCTTTGCAAATAATAAATTGACTTGGAATACTTGATAATATTTGAGGTGGTTCATTCACTATTAATTGATTACTAACAATTATACAATTGTTTTGATCGGTTATTGTTACTGTATATATTCCTCCTGACAAATTTGTAAAAGTGCCATTTGTTTGATTTCCATTTCCATAATTAAATGTGTAATTTGGAGTTCCACCGGTTACACCAACTGTTATTGTTCCATTTCCATCTCCATTACATAATAAGTCTGTACTTGCTTCGTTTGTTATTACTAATGCAGGTGGTTCATTTACAACTATTGGGCTACTAACAATTACACAGTTGTTTTGGTCTGTTACGGTTACAGTGTATGTATTTCCTGCTAAACCTGTAAAGTTTCCATTGTTTTGCGAACCATTTCCATAATCAAAAGTATAGTTTGGCGTTCCGCCTGTAACTTCAACTGTTACTGTTCCATTTGCATCACCATTACATAATAAATCTGTTGATGTACCTGATATTGCTAATGCAGTTGGTTCTTCTACTATTAGTGGATTACTAACAATTACACAGTTGTTGCTGTCTGTTACGGTTACAGTGTATGTATTTCCTGCTAAACCTGTAAAATTACCATTATCTTGCGAACCGTTTCCAT
>CAZRWZ010000158.1:0-6791 GCA_964603745.1 uncultured Bacteroidaceae bacterium
ACACCTCAGAGCTTTTCAGCAGACCCAACTTAGTAATAGAATACTAGAACCATTTAGCAATAAAATTGTACAATCTTAATTGTTTAACTACTTTTGCATAAAATAAAATCATAAGTATTTTCGTTTAAATTACTTTATATCAATAATAATATATGGCAGGGTCAAATTTTGTAGATTACGTTAAAATATACACACGTTCTGGTGATGGAGGAGCAGGATCTGCTCATTTTTTTAGAGATAACCGAACAACTACAGGTGGTCCTGATGGTGGTGACGGAGGAAGAGGCGGAAGTGTTATTTTGCGAGGGAATAAGCAGTTTTGGACTTTACTGCATTTAAAATATCAAAAACACATTATAACCACAAATGGGGAATCTGGTGCAGGAAGTAGAAAACACGGAGCCGATGGCAACGATGTTTATATTGATGTTCCTTTAGGAACTATTGCAAAAGATGCAGAAACAGGCGAGGTTTTATTTGAAATAACCGAAGAAGCTGAAACTCGTATTTTGCGTGAAGGAGGTAAAGGAGGCTTAGGAAACTGGCATTTTAAAACCTCTACAAATCAAAGTCCACGTTATGCACAACCAGGTATTGAGGGCAGCGATGGGTGGAATATTTTAGAGCTTAAAATAATGGCAGATGTTGGTTTAGTTGGTTTACCTAATGCAGGAAAATCTACTTTGCTTTCGGTTGTTTCGGCTGCAAAGCCAAAAATTGCCGATTATGCTTTCACTACTCTTGTTCCGAATTTAGGAATTGTGTCTTATCGCGATTTTAAATCGTTTGTAATGGCTGATATTCCCGGAATTATTGAAGGAGCAAGCGAGGGGAAAGGTCTTGGGCTTAGGTTTTTGCGACATATCGAGCGAAACTCAATGCTTTTATTTTTAGTGCCTGCCGATAGCGAAGATATCCACAACGAATACAAAATTTTGCTTAACGAAATAGAAAAATATAATCCTGAACTTTTAGATAAAAGTAAAGTTTTAGCTATTTCTAAATCTGATATGCTCGATGACGAACTAATTGATGAGATTAAACAAGATTTGCCCAAGATTCCATATATTTTTATTTCGTCGGTGGCAAACAAGGGAATAACAGAACTTAAAGATATTATTTGGAGAGAATTGCATAAATGATAGAGCAACTTATAAATATAGATATCAATATCAGCTTGTTTCTTAATAGCTTTCACAATGGTTTTTTCGATGTTTTGATGTCTTATATAAGTGGTAAATTTATTTGGATACCATTTTATGCTTTTTTACTTTTTTTGTTGATTAAACAATCAAAAGACAAGAAAAAAGTAATTATTAATATAGTTTCGGTTGTTTTGGTAATTGTTCTTGCCGATCAATTGTCGGTACATCTATTTAAAAATGTTTTTGAACGTCTTAGACCTTGTCATAATCCAGATTTAACAAATATATTACACACCGTGAATGGAAAATGTGGCGGACAATTTGGATTTATTTCGTCGCATGCGGCAAATGTTTTTGCTTTGGCTGTTTTGTTGCTAAATATTTTTAAAAATAAAACACTTACAATTACCCTAATTATTTGGGCTACAATAGTATCATACAGTAGAATTTATTTAGGAGTTCATTATTTTGGAGATGTACTTGTGGGAGCAATATTTGGTGCTGCTATTGGTTTTTTTGTTTTTGGTGTAATAAAAAAATACTTGCTATTTTCAGAAGAATACTAAATTTAAAACCTAATTTTAGAAAAAATATCCCAAACTACAATGCCATTTGCAACCGAAATATTTATAGAATGTTTTGTGCCAAATTGCGGAATTTCTATAACCATATCAGATAAATTAATAATATCTTGCTCAACACCTTTAACCTCATTACCTAAAATTATTGCATATTTTTTGCCTTTTTCAGGATAAAAATCGTTTAGCATAGTGCTATTTTCGGTTTGTTCTATAGAAATTATTTTATAATTTTCGGTTTTAAGTTTTTCTACAGCTAATTTTGTGGTATTAAAATATTCCCACTCTACCGATTCTGTAGCTCCAAGTGCTGTTTTGTGGATTTCTCTATGAGGTGGTGAGGCAGTTATTCCGCACAAAAATATTTTTTCTACCAAAAAAGCATCGGCAGTTCTAAAAACAGAACCAATATTATTTAAACTTCTTATATTGTCTAACACAATAATAAGCGGAGTTTTATCCACTTTTTTAAAGGCCTCAATATCAATTCTATTAAGTTCTTCTGTAGTTAATTTTTTCATAAAAATTTAAAAAACTAAAATTGTGAGTGGCAAATTAATCAATAATTAGTAATTTAGGCAAAAAAATTAAACTTATGTACACAATAAAAATTAAAGATACAGAATATAAAGTAGATTTAGATAAAAAAGATAGCTCTAAAATTAAAGTTAACAACAAGGATATTAATCTAGATATTATTGAACCTAAGTTGAATACATTTAATATTATATCGAAAAACAAATCGTATAATGTAGAAATTGTAAGATTTAATAAAGAAGAAAAAAAATTAGATATTAAGATAAACGGTAAAATTGTTAGTACCGAAATTTTAGACGATTTAGATTTATTGCTAAAAGAATTGGGTATGGATAGTGCTTTAACAACAAAAGTTAACGAAATTAAAGCTCCAATGCCCGGTTTGGTTTTCGATATTGTTGCAGAAGTAGGTCAAGAGGTAAAAATTGGCGATACTATTTTAATTCTTGAGGCAATGAAAATGGAAAATAATATTAAATCGCCTACCGACGGAATTATTAAAGAAATAAAATGTATTAAAGGCAATTCTGTTGAAAAAAATGATATTTTAGTTTTATTTGAATAAAAAAATGCTTTATGAATTTATGGTTTGCAGTTTTTATTGGTGGAGGATTGGGTAGTGTTACCCGATTTGGGATATCTGCGATAACTACAAATAATTTTAAGCATATTAGACCAGAGGCAACACTTATTTCTAATGTTTTAGCTACAATTATTTTAGGCGTTGTTTTATATTATTTTCACGAAAAGTACACTTTATCAGATACATATAAAGCATTTATAATTACAGGATTTTGTGGTGGATTTAGTACTTTTTCTACTTTTAGTTACGAAACTATTGAACTAATAAAACATCATAGTTATGCGTATGGAACGGCTAATATTTTAATAAGTGTAACATTAGCAGTGTTTTCTTTAGTAATGATTAGCAAGATGTTGCAATAATATTTTGCTTTAACACAGAAAATAATGATTAAAAAACTTTTTGTAATATCATTTTTTTTAACTGCAATTTTTGCTAATGCACAAAATATATCAAAATATATACATCATGGCGATGAGCTTTTAAAAGCAAAACAATATTATTCTGCTGCATATCAATACAAAAAAGCTCTAGATTTAGCTTATAGCGATAATATTGCATATAAATATGCCGAAGCAAATCGTTTAGATTACAATTTTAAAGAAGCTGAAATTTATTATAAAAAAGCGGCTATTGAATCTGCCGAAAAATTTGAAATGCTTTATTTTAATCTGGGATTGGTACAAAAAGGATTAGAAAAATATTTGCAGGCAAAACGTAGTTTCAACCGATTTTTAACCAATTATAAAGCCGACGATTATTATAAAAAAAGAGCTTTGCACGAGAATATCTCTTGCCAAAAAGCTTTTGAGATGAAATTTAAAAAAAGCAATATTAAAATAACCCATTGCGATAGTATTGTAAATTCCGATTGGGGAGAATTAATGCTATACGAAAAAGATAGTAATAATTTGTATTACACTGCATTACGACCCGATACATCAAAAAAAGAAGAACATGTTTTAAAAGCTTCAATTTATTATTTAGACAAACAAAACCCTGTTAAAGATTCTGTTTTTTTTACATCTGTTTTTGATGAGAATGAAGACTACAATATTGCAAATTTTTGTTTTAACTCGGCAAAAACATATATGTTTTTCACAAAATGCAAAATTGATTTAAACAAACAAAAATGCAATATTTGGAAAGCAAAAATAAATGGGGATAGCATTAGCGAAATTTCAAAACTATCATCGGCAGTAAATTTTCCTGCATCAAACTCAATTCAACCATCTATTTCGCTTATTGATGATAGAGAAATTATGTTTTTTGCCTCTAACAGAAAAGCCGGTTATGGCAAATACGACGTGTGGTATTCAGAAGTTTACGAAGACGGCAGCGTTTCTTCGGCAAAAAACTTAGGCAAAAATATTAATTCTATCGACAATGAAATTACGCCATACTACGACAGCAATAAAGGTGTTTTGTATTTTAGTAGCGAATGGTATAATAATTTTGGTGGTTTCGATATTTTTAAAGCCAACGGAAATCTAGATTATTGGTCGGAGCCGCAAAATCTGGAGTCTGCTTTAAACTCTAGCTACAACGATTATTATTATCGTTTAAACGATGAGCATAACAGAGCATATTTCTCATCCAATAGAGAAGAAGCATTTACCGAAAAAGAAGGAAATTGTTGCACCGATATTTTTAAAATAGATATACCTAAGGAAAAAGAAATTATTGTGGTAAATATCCCTGAAATTGAAGAAGATATGAAAGAACTTATTCCCATAACTTTATATTTTCATAACGACGAACCCAACCCCAAAACACGAGATACTACAACAGAATTTTCTTACGAAGAAACCTATCAAAAATATATAGAAATGCTTGATGAGTACGAAAATGAATTCTCTTTTGGTTTAAAAAAAGATAAAAAAGAAAAATCAATAAATGCTATTGATAATTTCTTCTCAGAAAAAGTAGAAAAGGGTTTTGGTAAATTATTAGAATTTAATTTTTTATTGCAACAAGTTTTAGCAGAAGGCAACAAAGTAAAGATTACAATAAAAGGTTTTGCAAGCCCATTAAATTCAACCGATTACAATGTAAATTTATCTAAACGCAGAATACAATCATTAGTAAATTATTATCAAAATACAGAAAATGGATATTTTGTAGAATATATAAATTCTGGGCAGTTATCTTTTGTTAGAGAAGCATTTGGAGAAGATACTGCCGATTTTAATATTAGCGACGATTATTCTGATGTAAAAAATTCTATCTATAATCCGGCAGCAGCAAACGAAAGAAAAATTAAAGTTATAGCTGTTGCTTTTAAATAAACGCATAAAAAATGAATAAAATAAAATTAATATCATATTCAATTTTATCTGGTATTTTATTGGCTTTGGCTTGGACAAGTTGGGGGTTAGGTCCTTTGCTTTTAGTTGCTTTAATTCCTCTATTGTTAATAGAAAACCATTTTTACACAAAAAAAAACGAGTGCAAATCGGTTTGTTTAATGCCTTACTCGTATCTAAGTTTTTTTACTTGGAATTTAATTTCAACTTGGTGGATTTATAATTCAACACCCGAAGGAGGGATTGCTGCAGTTGTTTTAAATTCGATGTTTTATGCTGTAATATTCTGGCTTTTTCATATCATCAAAAGAAAATTAGGTAGCAAAATAGGATATTTTTCGTTACTTGTTATTTGGCTTGCTTGGGAATATATCTACATTCATGGCGAAATATCGTGGGTTTGGTTAGTTCTTGGAAATGGTTTTGCTCAAAACATAAAACTAATTCAATGGTACGAATTTACAGGTGCTTTAGGTGGTTCGCTTTGGGTCTTGTTTATCAATATATTGATTACAAAAATTATTCTACATTTAAAAAAACACAAAACTATAAAAGGGCAAATTGTAAATTCAACAATAGTACTGTTATTTATTTCTGTTCCTATAATAGGTTCTTTAGTAAGATATTACAGTTATATTGAAAAGAAAAATCCTATAAATATAGTTGTTACACAACCAAATATAGACCCATATAGTCAAAAATTTTCGGGAATGACTAATGATGAACAATTAAGCCTGATTTTGAATTTATCAGATTCTCTTATTGATGAAAATACTGATTTTGTTATTGCCCCAGAAACTGCAATAGAAGATAGAATTTGGGAAAATGACCTAACGCATTCTAATAGTATTAGACGTTTATTAACATATGTAAAACAACACCCCAAAATAAATTTTATTACAGGAGCAACCACCCGCTATATGTACGAAGACGAACCTCCATCAATAACATCTAGACCTTACGGAGAAACAGGTATTAGATATGATGTTTTTAATACCGCTATGCAATTCTCTGATAATCAAAAAATTAAATTGTATCATAAATCAAAACTTGTTATTGGTGTAGAAATGTTTCCATATCCGGAGTTATTAGATTTTTTAGGCGAATTGGCAATTGAATTAGGTGGTTCGTCGGGGACATTAGGTATGCAAGAAGAAAGAAAAGCATTTTCTAATAATAAAAACTCCGGAGTAATAGGTCCGGTAATTTGCTACGAATCTATTTATGGCGAATTTGTAACAGGTTATGTAAACAAAGGAGCAAATGCAATTTTTGTTATAACAAACGATGGCTGGTGGGGCAATACTCCCGGATACCGACAGCATTTAAGTTTTTCGGCATTGCGTGCCGTAGAAAATCGCAGAAGCATTGCACGTTCTGCAAATACAGGTGTTTCTTGTTTCATTAATCAACGTGGCGATATTTTGCAAGCCACAAATTATTGGGTAAAAGATGTAATAAAAGGCACAATCAATGTAAATAATAAGAAAACATTTTACACTAAACATGGCGATTATATTGGTAGAATTGCTGAATTTTTAAGTTTGCTAATATTACTAATGTTGATGGTGAAAATTCTTAAAAAAACCTGAAACTAAACCACTATGTATTAAAACTAAGAACTAAAGAGGGTCTGCTAAAA
>CAZRWZ010000159.1:0-6754 GCA_964603745.1 uncultured Bacteroidaceae bacterium
TTTTAAAATATTAATAGTCAGAGCTTCACTATTTGAGTTAAAGTGAAACTGATTAATATTTTATGGACAGACACTATTTAGGGTCTGCTGAGAAACACATAACAAGTTATCACAAAGCCACTTAAGCTAAAACATGCTATTATAAGTGCAAACTTTTTAAAACATATGTGCTTATAAGTTTGCATTTACAAATGTTAAAATTATAGTTTTATGCTTGCTCTGAGGCACATCATATTTTTATCTTCTTCAATTTGAGGTATATTTATACATCTGCATTTCAGAAAATAAAAATCTAATGCACCTCAGAGATTTTCAGCAGACCCTATTTAACAAGTTATAAACTAACAGAGTGAAACCCTGACTTGCGGATTTAAGATACAATCGTGCTGGGTTTTCATTAGGCAAAGCATAGTACCTTGCCTAATGATTTTATGCTCTAATTACTCCTAATTTATAATCTTCTCTAATAGGGTTATGATTAGCGGCTTCAATACCCATTGAAATAGCTTTTCTTGTTTCAAGAGGGTCTATAATTGCATCAATCCATAAACGAGATGCAGCATAATATGGCGATGTTTGTGTTTCGTATCGGGTAGTAATTTTCTTTAAAAGTTTTTCTTCTTCTTTTTTAGAAATTTCTTCTCCTTTAGCTTTTAATGTCGCTACTTGTATTTGCAATAATGTTTTTGCTGCGGCAGCTCCGCTCATTACAGCAATTCGTGCTGTTGGCCAAGCTAGCATTAGTCTTGGGTCGTAGGCTTTTCCGCACATAGCATAGTTTCCTGCTCCATAAGAGTTTCCTATAACAACAGAAAATTTAGGCACAATAGAATTTGCCATTGCGTTAACCATTTTTGCCCCATCTTTTATAATACCTGCGTGTTCAGAACGTGAGCCAACCATAAAACCTGTTACATCGTGTAAAAAAACAAGCGGTATTCTTTTTTGGTTACAATTCATTATAAAATGGGCTGATTTATCAGCAGAATCGGTATAAATTACACCGCCAAATTGCATTTCGTTGGTTTTTGTTTTAACAATTTGTCGATGATTTGCAACAATACCCACAGCCCAACCATCAATACGAGCATATCCGCAAATTATTGTTTTTCCGTATCCTGCTTTATATTCGTCAAATTTAGATTCGTCAACCAAACGCTTTATTATTTCCATTGTGTCAAAAGGAGTATCACGTTTTTCGGGTATTAAACCATATATTTCTTTTTCGTCTAATTCTGGTGTTTGCGATTTAATTCTGTTAAATCCTGCTGTTTCTGGTTCTCCAATTTTAGATATAATACTTCTAATTGTATCTAATGCTTCTTGGTCAGAATCTACATTGTAGTCCATAACACCGGAAATTTCGGTATGTGTTACAGCTCCTCCAAGTGTTTCGCTGTCAACATCTTCGCCAATTGCAGATTTAACCAAATAACTACCTGCTAAGAAAATTGTACCTGTTTTATTTACAATAAGTGCTTCGTCTGACATAACCGGAAGATATGCTCCACCTGCAACACACGACCCCATTACTGCCGAAATTTGCACAATGCCCATTGCCGACATTTTTGCATTATTTCTAAAGATTCTACCAAAATGTTCTTTGTCGGCAAAAATCTCATCTTGCAATGGCAAGAAAATCCCTGCACTATCAACTAAATAAATAATTGGCAAATGATTTTCCATTGCAATTTCTTGAGCTCTGAGATTCTTTTTTCCTGTTATAGGAAACCACGCTCCTGCCTTAACTGTTGCATCGTTTGCAACAATTACACACTCACGTTTTTCAACATATCCAATGCCAATAACAACACCTCCTGACGGACACCCTCCATATTCTTCGTACATTCCTTCGCCTACAAATGCACCTATTTCTAAAAAATCGCTGTTTTTGTCGATAAGATAATTTATTCTTTCTCTTGCTGTTAGTTTGTTTTTCGAGTGTAATTTTTCAATCTTTTTTTTTCCGCCACCAAGGTATATTTTTGCGAGTTTTTGTTTCATTTCTGAAATCAACAATCGCATATGATCTTCATTTTTATTGAATTTGATATCCATCGATATATAATTTATTATTTTTTCTAAAAATAGTAAATATCTATGTTTTTACATAATTAAAATTAAGATTTAATTTTTTAATCAGAGCTTTGTTCGTAATTTATTAATTAACTCTGATAAATCGATATTATATTCTGTTTGCAAAGTTTTGGTTTTGGCTATATTTGAATTAATAAATTCAATATATTTATTACTTTGTTTATTTTCTGTTCTGTGGTGTAGAGCAGAATTTATTTTTTCAATTTTTTTTGCATATTCTAAGACTGACTTATCAAAAAAAGTATTTGTAAATTTTTCCCAAATATAGTTTATTGCAATATCATTAATATGCAGCATATCAGCAGAATAAAAACGATAATCTCGCAAATCGTCCATAATAATTTCGTATGATGGAAAATAAATACTATTTGAATTTTGTTTAATAATTTCTTCGATTGCTAATAACAACACCGATTTGCTTAGTTGATTGCCATTTGCTCCATCTTTCCAGTGGCGAATGGGACTAACAGTAAATACAATTTTAAGTTTTGGGTTAATTTTGCTTATTTTAGTAATAAATTTTGTGTAATCATCAACAATTTCTGAAATAGTTAATCTTTTTCTAACAAATTCTTTTGCAGGGATTTTATGGCAATTTGCAACAATTTTATTATTTTCTTTTAGTTTATATATCCACGAAGTGCCAAAAGTAATAAAAAGAAAATCGGTATTTTTTATTGCTAAACTTGCCTTAGATAATTCTTGATTAATATTTTGCAAGCATTTATTTTTATCTTTATCAGAAAATTTACCATGATGATTATACGATAACCATTTATGATTATAAAAACTTAAATCTTTTTCTGAAAACTTTTTTTCAGAAATTAACAAGTTTAAATTTTCGGCTGTAGAAGCCGGATTGTATAATATCCCAAAAGGATTAATGATGTTTTGTAAATATAGTTCGGATATTTTATTTCCAATATTTTCGGTAAAACACGAACCAAAAAACATCAACTTAGATTTACAAGTAATTTTTGTTTTACTTTCTGCTATTTTAAACTCTGTTCTAAACATTATTGCGAAGATAATAAATAAACTCAATTTTTGTTAAAATCAAAACATTAAAATTTTTATTTCGTAAATTTGAACAAAGAATCTAAAATGACGCACTTAGATAAAATATCTTATAGTAAACATCGTATAAATGTTTATCATAACTACTTTAGACGTAGCGGTTTATATCGTTTTCTGGGGAAAACTTTAATAAAACTGTTCTTAGTTTTAATAAGTATAGTTGTTATCTTATTTTTTGTAGAAAAATATTTAATAGATTTTAATTTAATTTTTAAATATTTATTTGAAGAAGTGAATAGAGTTTTAGTTTTTATAATATTTTTTATTTCTGAAACTTTGTTTGGTCTTATACCTCCCGATTTATTTATTGCTTGGACAAAACAATGTCCGCATCCTTTTTTGGGAGTTGCAATTCTTTCGTCTTTATCTTATGTTGGTGGTGTTGGGGCATTTTTTTTAGGAAAAAAAATTAGACGTATTCCTAAAATCAATAAATATATAAAAACTCGCTTTGAAGAACATTTTAAATTAATTAATAAGTATGGGGGTTTTGTAATTGTTTTTGCAGCTTTATTTCCTCTGCCTTTTTCGACTATAACAATGGTTGCAGGGGTAATGCACTATCCACATAAAAAACTTATACTTTTAGCTTTATTCAGAATTTTAAGATTTTTTGGATATGCAATTTTTATTTTTTGGGGATTAAATAAGATGTTATAAAATCTGCTAAAGCGTCAAAAGCTTTAGGTATTTCCCAATTTGTTTTATTGCGTAGTTCTACAAAATTTGATATTGCACGAATTTGCATAACAGGAATATTTAGTTTGTTACAAATAAGAAAAACCCCTGCCCCTTCCATAGTTTCAATATCAGGGTTATATTTTTGTTTCCAAAGTTCTATTTTTTCAACAGAACCACTTGCTGTGTTAACAGTTATGGCATTTACTTTTTTATAAGATAATTTTACATTATCAATAGAGCTGAAAAACGTATTACTTTGATTTGATAAATTTTCTTCTTCTAGTGTTTTAAAAATACCTTTGTCGTCTATACCTAAATCGGCAAAACAATCTTTTTTCACAAAAACAAGTTCTCCTAAATTAATATTTTTATTGTAAGTTCCTGCAATACCAATATTTATAAGCTCGCTGTAAGTTTTATTTTGTAAAAGCTGAGTTAAATTAAAAATTGTAAAAGCAGAACCAATCCCCGAAATAAAAATATCAAGGTCTTTAGTTTCGTAAAGATTTTTAATTTTTTTATTTTCCGAAAATTTATGTTCTAAAAGAGTTTTATTTACCTCTTGTTTTGTTGCACTTACAATTAATTTTTTCATATTATTTCAAAATTATCAGCATCAATAAATGCAGGAAATTTTTCTTTAAATTTGTTTAATTCCGATAAACTTATTTCAATATTTTCTACTTTCTCTTCGTGGGCTTTTGTTTTAGAGATTACTTCTCCTTTCGGATTTATAACAGCCGAATCTCCCGAAAAAATTACATCATTAGCATCAGTCCCAACTCTGTTAACACCAACAACATAGCTTTGGTTTTCTATAGCTCGGGCTTTTAATAGAATTTTCCACGCTTCGTTTCTTCGTTCAGGCCAATTTGCTATATAAATCAGCAAATCGTAGTTGTTTTTGTTTCTTGCCCAAACAGGAAAACGTAAATCGTAACAAACCAATGGTTTTATTCTCCAATTTTTATAATTTATAATTAACTCTTCGGTACCGGGCGAATAAAAATTATGCTCGTTTGCCATACGAAATAAATGTCGTTTGTTATAAAAATGCAAATCGCCATTTGGTAAAATAAAATATAAACGATTAAAAAATTCTTGATTTTCTTCTATAATTAAACTTGCAATTACTGCCGATTTTTTTTCTTTTGCTAAATTTATTAACCATTTTAGTGATTTACCATTAGGTTTTTCAGCTAATTTTTTCGAGTTCATCGAAAAACCTGTATTAAACATTTCGGGCAAAATAATTAAATCGCTATTTTGTATTTTTGCTGTTTTTTTAGAAAAGTTTTCTAAATTAGAATCAATGTTTTCCCAAACCAAATTAGATTGAACAATTGTTATATTTAACTTATCTTGCATTTTATTTTTTGTCAATAAAAGTAATAATTATTTCCTTTTTTTCTTCATCTAATTGATTTATTAATCCAAAATTTGTTCTTCTACGAATGAAATCTTCGGCAGTTTTCACAAACTCATAATCAACAGAATACCAAAGTTCTGCATAAAGCCAAGCGTTTTTTCTTGTTTTTCTATCATTATAAAAATTGTATGCCTTTTCAGTAATTTTTTCTAAATCGCTACCATACCTATAAAATAACACGGTATATTCGTTGGGGCTAATTCCGGTTTCTTGCACTTGCAAATATCCTTCTTCTACCATTCTAATAAACTTGTATTTTTCGGCTTGTATTTTAAACGAACCGTAAATATTAAACGTATTATATTCTAGTTTATTTATTGATAAAATTTTAGAAACTTCGGTTAAAATGGCTTTAATTTTTTCTTTAAACAGATTGTAATTACTTTCAAAAATATTTATGTTGTTATTACTATCAAAAATAATATTAGAACTATAATTTTTCACAACTCTTTCATCAATAATAATTTTTTTATTTACCTCAACACCAATAGTGTTTTTTATTTTTTTTATGATAGAACTTATTGTAATATTTTTATCCGATTTAATAAAAATCTCAGAAAAATAAGGAATAATATCAATATTAATTTCATCTTTAATTTTAATCGGGTTATTGATGTTTAATGCTATTTTAGGAAGGTTAAACAATTGCCATTCATTTATTTGCACCTTGTGTTTTAAATCATCATTAATAAAATTATAATCGGTATTTATTATCAATTTTGCATTTATCTCATCTCCCGATTTTAAAATAATTTTTTTATTGCTAATAGTTTTAATATTTGCGTAAGTAAAAATATCAACAGCTTTGTTTTCTGCTGTTTTTAGGGTATCAACACATAAACGAGAATAATTTATTTTAAATCTTTCGTTAGTTTTAATAGAGATATTATTAGTTATATTTAGTTTTTTTTCGATAGAACTAAATGCTTTTTTCGACAGATTTTTTTTTCTTACAAGAGCTTTAATATTTGTTGAAATAGTATAAACAAAATTTGTTTTTTGTAAGCAGTAAAAATTTGTAGGGATTACCGAAAAAGAGTATGTAGCATAAAAACCTGCACTTTCTTTTATCTTGTTAAAACCACATATCCCTACACTAAAATTATTGCTACTATCAGCAATATCGCCATCGGCAACAAACAAAATATTAAGCTGTGTTTTGGCAAGTTGCACAGCAATATGCGAAGCAAATAAATTGCTTCCAACTATAACCACATCGTATCTTTTTTGTTTATTAAAACCCATCAAAAAATTAAAATATTAACAAATGTAAATTTTTAAATTAATTAAGAGCAAAATTTATTAGATAATTAAAAAAAAACTTATATTTACATAAATATTTTTTAAATTATCTGTTAATAAAACATTTTACAATGAAACAAATTATTTCTGATGTTCCGGTAGAAAAATTAGAGCAAGAATTAAATACAGACCGTTTTTTAAGAAAAACAAATAACGGAGGGAACGAGA
>CAZRWZ010000160.1:0-6748 GCA_964603745.1 uncultured Bacteroidaceae bacterium
TTTAAAATGTATCCTTGATATTCTTAAGAAAAAACATTGGGGTTACGCCCGTATGTTTTTTAAAAGCTCTATAAAAAGTTGCAACAGAATTATAACCAACTTTTGCTGCTAACGAATCTATTGTGAAATCTTTAGAATAGTTTGATAACAATAAACTTTTTGCTTCGTCAACTCTTAATTTATTAATTATTTCGGTATAATTTACATCAAAATTTTCTTTTAAAACTTGAGAAATATAAGTTCGGTTTGTTCCAATAATTTTTATAAACTTTTCTAATGATAATTCGGCATCAAGATACACTTTGTTATTATATAATGAGTTGTTGATAGCGTCAACAATTCTTTTTCTTTCTTCTATACTTAATGGCGAATTCAAATAATTTACGTTTTCAGATAAATCAATATCTGATACATTTAATTGTTGTTTAAATTTTATTAATTCTTTTTTGTATGTTAATTCGCTTATGTTACTTTGAACAAGTTTGCTATATGCTCTATTTATTTTTAACCTAAATATTAAGAAACCTATAAATATAAATAATAATAAGATTGAAAAAATTATTAACGATATAAGTCTAACTTTATATGATTTTAATTTTTCTTGCGATAATTTATTAGAATATTCTAAATTTTTTATTTCCGTTTCTTTGTTGTTTATAGAATATAAAAACATAATTCTATTAATGTTATTTATCTGTTTATCAATATTTAAACTATCAATAAGTCTATTGTATTTTTCTAAATATTTATAGCTTTCAACAATATTATTGTTTTGCTTATAGGTTTTAGATAAAAATAAATAAATTTCTGTTAAATCTTTATTAAAAGCAATTTTCTTTGAGCTTGCTATAGCTTTTTTATAATAAATTATTGTAGAATCTAATAAATTCATATTTTTAAAAAACGCAGCTTTGGCTTGATAAATAATTGTTAAGGTAAAATAATCGTTAGTATTTTTATAAATGTCTATCACTTTGTTTATTGTATCTAATGCAGCTTGAGTTTCACCTAACATATTTTTGTTTATAGCAATGTTTACTATTATTGATGTGTGTATATCTTTATTTTTAGTATCATTGATATACATATTATGTGCTTTAATATATGTTTCAAGAGCTAAACTATATTCTTTATTTTTGTTGTAAATAACGCCAATATTATTCATCATTATTAACACATGCCTGTTTAAGTTTTTCGCTTTTGCTAGTTTTATAGCTTTATTAAGTATAACTAAATTATCTTCGTTGTTGTTTGTTACATTATATACATAACTAATATCCATATAACAATTTACAATATTTATTGTGTCTTTTTTTTGTTCAAAATATTTAAGAGCTTTTAAAGAATGTGAGAAAGACTTATCTACTGCTTCCATATAATTATATTTTGCAGCAAGTTCCATATTAAATAACGCAATTAAACTATCATCTTTTAGTTTTTCTGCTTTTTTAAGTCCTTCTGACAAATAAGATATTGAGTTAACAAAATCTTTGTTATTTGAATACTGTTCTCCTATTTCAAAATATACTTCAACTTGTTCTTTATTATTTTTATTATTTAAAATGTTTTTTAAACTATCAATCTTGTTATCTTGCGATAAAACATAAAACGATTGAAGCAGAAAAATAAATACTAATATCAGTTGTTTTGCGATAACAGTCATAAATATATCAATAAATCTATATTGTTTTTTATAAATACAAAGCTACTAATTAATTTTAACTTGTTTTTCTATTAAAGTTTTTATTTTAATACTTATTTCGTCTGGTTCACAATTCTTAATTTCGTTATAAGGTATTTCGTCTAATATTTTTAGAGATATATTAGCTTTATAGTTTAGCTTAAGCGAACCTTTTGGCATTATTTCTTTTGTTCCGTTTATTACTAATGGTAATATTCCTACTTTGTTACGTTTAGCAATAACAAATGCTCCGGGCATAAATCTACGCAACTTACCTGTTTCAGAACGTGTTCCTTCCGGAAAAATATAAACCGAACTGCCATTATCTATTGTCTCGCCACAATCTTTAACCATTTTTACTACACTGCGTTTGTTCCCTCTAACTAGTTTAATATAGTTATTTAACCACATATTCCACCCTATTATCGGAACTTTAAAAACTTCGGCTTTAGATACCCATTTAAAATGGATATGTAAAAATGAAGCTAATGGAATATCAAATTCTGATTGATGATTGGAGATTATAACATAAATCTTAGATTTATCTATTTTTTCTTTTCCTTCTATTGTTATTTTCCAAAAAGGATTTATTAATAAAAGTAAATTGCTCCACAATGTTGTAAGATGATGAACTAAGCTACGTTTTTTATCCCACCAAAATGTAAATAACCATATACTAAAAGATATACTTACAAATACTAACCCTATTGAAATAAAATATGTGTAATATAATAATGTAAAAATTTTATTTTTCATATGTTTATTTATATCAATTATTTTAACAAGAAACAAATATAGTGAATAAAATGTGGGATTTCAAACACAAATATAACTAAGTTAGAATACATTATAAACAAACACTATTTACGTTTATTTATTTCATCTCGTATTTTAGATGCTTGTTCATATTCTTCGTTATCGATAGCTATTTGTAACATTTCTTCTAATTCTCCTACTGATTTAAACGAGATATCTTTTTTATCGATTGTTGTATCTTTTTCGGTTGACGATTCTTCTGTTTCTTCAAAGCTATCATCATTCATAACTATACCTGCCTTATTAATTATTTCTTTTGTGGTGTATATAGGTGCTTTAAATCTTAAGGCAAGTGCTACTGCATCAGAAGTTCTAGCATCAATTCTTACTGTGCTTTTTCCGTCAAAAAACACTAAAACTGAATAAAAAACGCCTTCTTCTAGTTTATAAATTTCTATTTCTTTAAGCTTTATATCAAAAATATTGGCAAAATCGTAAAACAAATCGTGTGTGAGTGGACGAGGTGGTTTTAATCCTTCTAGTGCTATTGCAATTGATTGTGCTTCAGACGAACCAATAATTATAGGAATTCGGTATTCTCCTTCTTCTTCGTTTAAAATAAGAGCATAAGAGCCAGAATTAGATTGACTATAAGATAAGCCTAATACATTGAGTAATATTTTATTCATATTTAGTTGAAAGTTAAAAGTTGAAAGTTTATAAAGCTAAAGAAATAAACTTTACAAACTTTCACTTTATTAAGCTATTAGTTTAATTCTTTAATAGCTTCTATAAGTTTTGGTGCAACTTCAAAAGCATCACCAATAATGCCATAGTCTGCTGCCTCAAAAATAGGAGCATCTTTATCTGTATTAATTGCAACAATAACTTTAGATGAATTAACACCTGCTAAATGCTGAATTGCACCAGAAATACCAAATGCAAAATATAAATTTGGAGCAACAACTTTACCTGTTTGCCCTACGTGCTCATAATGTGGTCGCCAGTCTAAATCTGAAACAGGACGAGAACATGCCACAGTACAATGTGGTCCAATGGCTTCTGCCATATCATCAAGTATTTTAAATTTTTCGGCAGATTTCATTCCTCTACCTCCTGCAACTAATATTTCGGCATCGCCAACATCAAGCCTATCAGAAGCTTTCATTACTTCTAATGTTTTTACTTTAAAATCGGCATCGCTAATATTTGGTGTAAAAGCTACTATTTCGGCATCTTTTACATCTTCGTTAATTGTGTACGAGTTTTGATTTAATGTTAAGATTGTTTTGTCAGCATTTACTTTTACATCGGCAAAAGCTTTACCAGAATATGCTTTCTTTTTAACAATAAATGGTGATGTTGATGCAGGTAATGCTACACAACCTGGTACTAAACCGGCTTTTAGTCTAACAGCTACTCGTGGAGCAACGGAACGAGATGTGTAAGTATTTGCAAAAACAATTGTTTTTGTTCCTTCTTTGTCGGCTACTTCGCTAATTGCTTTTGTATATGCTTGTGACGACATTGTATCGAATTTATCGTCGTTTATATTATAAATTTTAGAAGCTCCATAATTACCTAAAGATTTTAATTCTTTGTCTGATACTTTTCCTATTGAAATTGCTACAAGTTCTGAATTTGTCATTTTTGCAATTTCGTTTGCATAAGATAAAAGCTCGTAGCTTTGTTTCTTAAATTTACCGTCCCAATTTTCTGTATATACTAATATTGACATATTTTTAATTTTGAGTTATGAATTCTTAATTACTTTTTACTTTCCACTTGTAACTAAAGTGCTTTTGCTTCTTCGTGCAATAATCTTATTAATTCTTTTGCATTATCGGCATCAACCATTTTACAAGCTCCTTTTGGTTCTGGTAATGTATGAACTTCTACCTCTGTAAGATTTTCTACGTTCACTTCATCAACAACAGTTAAAGGTTTTTTTCTTGCCATCATTATACCACGCATAGCAGGTATTCTTGGTTCAGGAGCAATTCCTTTTTGTCCGCTACCAACAAACGGAAATTCGCATTCCATTTTTTCATAACCTCCGTCAATTTCTCTTTCTAATATTGCTTTGTTGCCATCAACATCAATAGAAGATACACTTGTTACAGAAGGTATATCAATAATTTCGGCAATCATTTCACCAACTTGTCCTCCATTGTAATCAATACTTTCTTTTCCTGTAAGGATAATATCGTATGAGTTAGATTTTGCTATTTCTGCAATTTGTGCTGCAACAAAATATGCATCTATTGCTTCTGCATTTACACGGATAGCATCGTCGGCACCCATTGCTAAAGCTTTACGTAGTGTTGGTTCTGTTTCTACACCGCCTACATTTATTACTGTAATTGTTCCTTCGCCTTTTGCTTCTTTTAATTCTAATGCTCTTGTTAAAGCTAACTCTTCGTACGGACTTATAATAAATTGTATATTATCTTTATTATAAGTTTTATTATCGTTTATAAAACTTATTTTTGCCGTTGTATCAGGTACGTGGCTTATACATACTAAAATCTTCATATTAAATATAATTTTATGTTAATTTTTATCTGTTCTTTTTCGAATGAGAACAAAGGTAATTAAAAATAGTATAAATGCAAAATGCTTTTTGGTTTGAGTATAATTATTACATTTGTAAATAAATTAAAAAAAACTATTTTTGGGAGTAATAAAAAAACAAGCTATCAAAGGAACAATTATCAATTATATAGGTGTTATAATTGGTTTTGTAACGGCAGCTATTTTATCACCAAAAGTTAACACTGAAATTATTGGATTAGTAAGTGTTATTGTATCATATTCAATAATTATTAGTCAGCTAGGAAGTTTAGGACTGCAAGGAATAACAGTTAGGCTTTTTTCATATTTTAGAACCAATAATAATACACATAATGGATTTCTGTTTTTAGCTATATCAATATCAAGTATTGGTTTTTTATTAGCAAGTATTATTCTTATCGGAATTAGGTTTATTATTTATTCTACAAGAAATAGTTCCGACCTTTTTATCCAATATTATTGGTATATTATACCTGTAACTTTTTTTATTATATTTTTTAATCTTTTCGATAATTATTATAGAATGTTATATAATGTAATAAAAGGTATTTTTCTTAAAGAGTTAATTCAGAAGATAGGAACTTTTACTGCCTTATTAATGATTGTTGCCGGTTTTATAAATTTTAAAACTTTTATTTTTGTTTACCTTTTAGGATATAGTTTGCCAGGCATATTAATAATTATTTCTGCGTTATTAGATAAAAACAACGATTTTAAACCAAAAAAAGGATTTATTGATACTAAACTAAAAAAATCTATAATTTCTGTGGGTTTATTTAGTATAATATCTAGTGCGTCGGGTATTGTTGCTATGAATATTGATAAAATAATGATTGAAGCAATAACAGGTTTATCTGATACAGGAATTTATTCTATTGCTTTTTATTTTGGTATTATTATAGCAATTCCGGCTCGTTCTTTATTAAAAATTTCATCTACACACCTTGCCGAAGCATGGAAAAACAATGATATAAAAAATATTTATACAATATATCAAAAAACTACAATTAACTTATTTCTTATAGGAACGCTGTTAGTTGTAGGGCTTTATATTAATTTAGATAATATAATGGTTTTGTTAAAAGGCGATTATGCTAGTGGAAAATATGTTATTATTTTTATTGCCCTTGCTTTTTTAAGCGATATGCTTTCTGGTACTTCCGGACAAATTTTATTCACTTCAAAAAACTATAAATATCAAAGTTATTTAATGATTTTATTTGTTATACTAATTATTGGAACTAACCTATTATTGATACCAAAATACGGAATAAATGGTGCAGCTATAGCTACATTAGCTTCTAAAGTTACAATAAATATTATACGTTTTATTGTAATTTATAATTCTTATAAACTTCAACCTTATAATTATAAATTTATTATTGTTTTATTGATTAGTGCTATTGTTTTAATAATTAATTATTATATACCTAAACAAAGTTTTTTTATTGTTGATATAATATTGCGAAGCTCTATTGTTTCTATAGTATATTTATTTTTATCTTATTTTTTAAATATCTCCGAAGATATTAATAAACAAATTAATATTATGTTGAAGAAATAAGTTGTTCTTTTGCTTAATGTGGATTTTTATGGACTAATTAGAGCTTGTCTATAAAGTTCGATTTCTGCGTTGTTGCTCAAAATTTAAATCCTCAAACACCTTTGTATTCTGCGGTTTAAATTTCTCACAGGCTTTGAACTCGAACTTTATAGTTCAATCTCTTGACTTTATAG
>CAZRWZ010000161.1:0-6713 GCA_964603745.1 uncultured Bacteroidaceae bacterium
ATGGAACTACTGCTGTAGCTCTAGTTTATTCTTTTTTGAGTAAATACTATGGAAAACCCATATTAATGACATTAAAAAAATTATTATTACAATATGATTATCATAATAAAATAGCTATTTCCCCTCATACATACTAACAGCCGTTTCTGTATCGCCAAAATAAATCATTTTGCCATTTTCTAATAATATTGTTCTATTGCAATATTTTTGAATTAAACCATTTGAGTGGGAAACAATTATTGCAGTTCTGCCTTTAAGCCAGTTTTCTTCTAAAACTTTTGTTGCTTTTTGCTGAAAAATGGCATCTCCTACGGCAAAAACTTCATCTAAAAATATAATATCGGCATTAGCATATAATGCAATAGAAAATGAAAGTCGCTGTATCATTCCTGATGAATATTTTTTGATTTTTACATCAATAAAATCTTCTAACTCTGCAAAGGCAATAATATCGTTAAAAATTTCATCAATTTGTTTCATCTTTAATCCAAGAGTTGAGCCGTTAACATAAATATTATCTCTGGCAGTAAGTTCGTGGCTAAAACCCACACCCAAATTTAACAATAACGATGACCCATATTTTGAGATTAGCCCTCCTTTATCTGGAGAATAAGCACCTGACATTAACTTTGTTAATGTAGTTTTTCCGCTACCATTTCTGCCTATAACACCAATGGTTTCACCTTTATAAATCTCTATATTTATATTTTTAAGTGCTTGAAATTTCCGTATTGTATTTCTCTTGTAAAAATTAAGTAATTTGTATCTTAATGTTTGATTTTCATTATTAGAAATATTAAATGTTTTATTTACATTTTCTAACTTTATAGATATTTCTTTTTCCATTTTTATAGTTTTTCTGATGCATTAACCCCTACCTTTTTTAATAATAACAAGCCTATTGTAAGTATAATAATTGTTTGTAATAGGTTTAAGTAAAATAAGTTAAAGTCTGGTAAAGAATGATTCATAATTACATTGCGAGAATTAACAATAATACCAAACATTGGATTTATATATTTTAGAAAAGGAACACTTTGTTGTAGCGATTCTGCACTAAAAAATATTGGAGAAATCCACATAAATAAATTTGAAATTAATGGCCATATCTGATTTATATCTCTAAAAATTAGATATAAATTAGATAATATTAATGCTCCTCCCATACTTATAGCAAACAGTTCTATAAAAATTATAGGAAAGAATAAAATATGAAAATCAATATTTACTCCAGAAAACAATAATGCTATTATTAAAATAATTAAATTAAAGACAAAACCTAAAGAAGCACTTATTAAACTTGCTAAATATATTTCTATTTTAGACATGTTAGAATACTCATACAAGTATCTTTTTGTTCGTAATATAAGTATTAATCCACCTGTTGATTCTAAAAAAAATTCCCATATTATTAAACCATTAAATAAATAAATAGCAAAATTTGGTATGTTATTCCGCATTATTATTTTAAAAGCAAAATAATAAATAAAAAGCATAAAAAGAGGTTTTAATAACGCCCATAAAAGCCCTAATTTATTTTCATAATACCTAAGTTTAAATTCAATTTTAGCTAATAACCAAATGCGTTCCCATTTGTTAGAATTAGAATTGATATTTAATAAATTTAAGCTCATTATAATTAATATTTTAGTTGTTAATTTTATTATAAACTTGTTTTGCAAGTTTTCTTGTAGTTTTATTTTTTTTAATAATTAATTTAAGCTTTTGGCTTATATTAAATTTATCATCAATTGCCATGCTTGGATTGTTAAATTTTATTCCTGAGCCGTTATGATTTAAAATATCTGAAATTTCTTTGCCATATTTCATAAATAATTCTTTATGCTTATTGCTTATTAATCTATACAAATAAAGTTCTTTATCTTTTGTAAACAATTGCTGCATAGAGTTTTTACGTATTCTGTATTGCCACCACAGTTCAGGAAAAACAAGCCCTCTTGCTCCATTCTTTACCATAGAAATTACGCTGTCGTAATCTTCCATTCCATAAATCATTTTTTCATCGTTTTGCCCAAACTTAATGAAATCTTTTGTTTTGTAAACTAAAGCACTGCTATTAACCATATTATGCATTAACAGGTAAGGGAATTCAGGATTAAAAGTAGGCCAAATAATATTATCCTCGCCAAAATATTCTGCCCAACAGCCAATAAAACTAATATTTGAATATTGTTTTAATACCTCTATCGACTTTGTGTAATAATCTGGACTAACCATATCATCGGCATCTAAAAAAGCAAGAAATTTTCCTTTGGCTTTTTTTGCACCATAATTCCTTGTTAATGAAAGCCCTTCGTTTTCCTTATCATAAATTGTAACAGAATATTTTTGTTTAATTTTTGATAAAATATTAATACTATTAATATCATCTGAACCATCATTAATTATAATAATTTCGTTATTTGTGTATGTAATTTTTGATAAAGAATTTAATGTTTCTAATATGTATTTTCCCATATTGTAGTATGGAATTACAATGCTTAACAGGTTTGTTTTAAGTTTGTTATCTTCCGCATCTGGGGTGTTATCTATTTTATTAATAAAAGGAAAATAATTGTAACTTGTATTATTTTTAATGAGTTGATTTAGCAACTTACTTTTTTGTTTAAATATTATTTTGTAATTTGTAGTATCCTCTACAATTTTTTGTGCTTTTTCGCCAATTTTATAAACTTCACCTAGTTTTAAATTCAGAATAGATGATAGTTTATTTTCAAAATTGCCTTTAATTTCGTGTTTAAAGATAAATCCATTTTCAGCATCTTTCATAATTTCGGTATGTCCTCCGTTTGCCGAAGATAATACTAATTTACCCATAGACATAGCTTCTAATATGGCATAAGGTAAATTATCAATTATGCTAGGTGTAATTATTATATGTGCTTTTTTAATTCGTTCTTTTAACAAATGAGGTGGCATATTTCCTTCAAATATAATTAAACCTTTGTTTATATATTTTTTATATTTTTTATTTATATATTTTTGCATATCCTCCTGCATAGGATAGAAAAAATGTTCTCCTCCGCCAATAATACTTAAGCTTTTAGTAAAACCATTATCCCACATCTGTTTTAAATACGATAACATTTCTAAGCAACCTTTTTGTGGAGTTAGTTTGCCAAAAAAGACAATATCTCCATCGGTATATTTGGGGATTTTTCCATCAGACCATTCGTTATTAAACGGATTAAAAACTTGTATAATGTTTTTGTCTGATATATCCATTCTTTGTTTTAATTGGTCTATCAAGTAATTAGAGGGAGATATAACTAAATCTGCCATTTTTATACAAGCTTTTTCCATTTCTCCTGTCCAGTATTCAGGAAATTTATACAAAGGAAATTGATTATATTCTAAGTATAAAAAATTGGGAGCATGCATTGTTATAACTACTTTTAGGTCTTTAAAACTATTGTAAAGCAGATACTTTTTTTGAAGTATATAATATGCAATTCCTAAATAATCTTGGCTTTCTATAATATCAGGAACTCCGTCTATTTTCATTTGCAAGTCAACTATATTTGCAAATTCTAAACTTAATTTGGCATCATGTCCTAAAGCTTTGGCTTTGTTAACTTGATTTGGATTAAACCGAATAATTCTTATATTTTTTACAGAGGCTTCTGTTTTAGTTTTTTTTATAGAATAGTCGTTTATAAATATTGTAACATTGTAATTATTATCAGACAACATTTTTGCTGTATGCCAACAATAAGTACTTATGCCACCTCCATGAATGGGAGGAAATTCGGTGGTTAATAACCAATAATTCATATATCTATTATTCTTCTATTTTTTTTATAACTACGTCGCAAAACATATCTTGATGTAGTGCAAAATATAACATCTCAAAATTATTATCAATCATAAATTCATTAGTTGCTTGAATAACCCCGTAATCTTTATTTGTGAACTTATCAAACATAATATAATCATTCATAATTATAACACCTGTTGGTTTTAAAACCCTGTAAGATTGTTCTAAGTCTTGTTTTACAGATTTGTAATCGTGTGCTGCATCAATATATATCCAATCGAAATAATTATCGGGGTATTCTGCTAAACAATTCCAAGATATACCTTGTTTTATTTCAACTTGCGAGCCTAATATCCCAAATTTTGTTTCGATATATTGTTTATGTGTATTTTTTGTAAATCTCTTAAAATGAGGGTAATCATTAGCGTAAAAACTATCTATCAAAACTAATTTTTCGGGATTAACTATTTTAATAATTTTTTCTGACCAATCGCCACCTAAAACACCAACTTCTGCTGCTATGCTGTTTTTAGGCAAAAGCTCCAGTATATCCCATCTTTGAGGTAATAACCTACAATTATTAATATATTTTTTCGATAATAAAGGTACTTTTATTATGTTGTCTTTTCTTAATTTCATAAATGCAAAGATAATTTTTTAAATAGTTTTGTTATAATTTTTGGAGTATTTCCAAATTCTTTTTGATACCAAGTCTTTATTTTTTCGATTTCTGATTTATACCAATTTAATTCTTTGTTATATTCTTGTTTTACAACTAATAAAGATTCTTTTAAAAGAACATTTTCTGCAATTAAACGAGTATAGTCTTCTTTTATTTTTGTAAGTTGATTTAATAAATATAAATTCTGGGTTATATTATGTCGTTTTTCTTGTGATAATTTACTGTCCCATTTGTTAAACTCATTGTTGTTTGATGAAATAAAATATAAAAAATCATCAATTTTTGTTTTATTACTCCATTTTTCAAAAATATCATAATTTATTTCTGTATTAATAAAATCATCATTTGTTTCTAAATCTAACATATAAAAACTACCAATATTAAGTTTTTGTATGTTTACTGCAAATTTATTTTTTAATTCTTTTGTTTTAAATAATACTAATGGTTGATTTTTAAATTTAAAATAATTACACTTGAGAAACAAAGTGTATTTTTGTTTAAGTATATTTACAACATCTTTGTTATCAATGTATAATATGTATTTTTCTGTAATATTTTTTTGTTCGTATGTAATAATATTGGCTAAACAAATTAACTGCAAGTTGGTTTGTTCTTTGTTAATCCCTATTTTATATAATGATTTAGATATTTCCAATTCTATAATTTTTTGATGTTATTATCCAACTTAATAATCTTTCCCAAGAGTGTGTTAATGTTCCTTTATTTATATCTAAAACATTTCCTGCTTCCATATTTAACCTAATGTTTATAGGGTTGTTTTTAGAGAAAAAATCAATATATGGTTGCAATCGGGCAATAAACATAGTTCCTGCAACAAAGGATTTGTTTGATGGTAATATATTATATTTTTCGGCTTGTTTAAAAATAATTTCTTTATTTGTTGCGTAAGCATATTTTTCGCCTGTTTCATCGGGGTTAACTATACTTTGTTTGTTTGCAACAATACCTATAGAATTATCTTTATTCATAATATTAATTGCTTTGTTAATATTTTCGGAGCTGGTTATATTCCACAATTCTTTATTCCATTTTTTACCATTTAATACTTGTGGAGATTGCTTGTCGTGAAGAAATAAAATATAATCATCTGTAATGTTTTCCTCTAACAACACCTTGAATAAAAACATTTTACCGCCAATATCTTTACCTATGTTGTTTGTTAAAAATCTATTGTTGCAATTAAATTGATTATCCCATTTTTTGTTCCAAAAACCAGAATGAGACCAGTATAAATTTTCTGTTTCTAACTTGTAGAAATTATCATTAGGTTCGTAATATGAATGTAAAAAAGTTATCATTAAATATTTTTGTTATTACAATCTTTGTTAAATAATTCTATTGCATACTTATATAATTCTATATCTAATTGATTATGAATTGTTAAAAAATCAATTAATTTAGTATTAACTTGCAAATTTAGAATTCTTTTACTTTTATTTGCAAAAAACTTTTGTTTTATTTGCCAATTAAATGTTTTATTTGCCAATGCAATTGATTTCTTATAATTTTCTGTTATTCCTATAAATTCAATATTTTTTAAATTATTTTTTGCTTTTTCAAGATTAAATTTATCGTTTATATTATTTCCGTCCCAAAGCATTGCTGTTTGTCTATTATAAATTTCGGGATTACAGATATTTCCATATTTTGCTATTTCTAATAATTTTTTTCCTTTAAACTGAGTAGAAAATCGTTGCAAGTGTTTTAAGTTTGATACAGCTCTTTTAATAGGATCTCTTAAAAAAACTATTGTTTTGCTATTAATAAAATATTTTTGTTTTATATCGAAACCATAATGTCCCGAAATTATTTCAATACTATTTCTTTCGTTTGGCAATACTGTAATTAGTTCTTCTTCTGTATGATAAAATTCTTTGTTATTTATTAAATCTTGTGTATTCGGAAAAACCTTATCTTCGCCATGATATTTTATCATCTCTAAGCGAAAAGAAGTACCTGCTGTTTTGGGTATATGTATAAAAAAATAATTTATATTAGGGACTAAACTATTGTTTTTATTTAATATATTAAAAATTGGAATAATCCCTTCTCTTAATATTTCGCCTGTACTCGAAAAAACAACTTTTAGCATATTGTACTTAGTAATATCTTCTTTAAACACATAATCAAAACCACAGTTTTCTGATTTGTGAATACCTGCATCTACTACATCTTTTCGAGGTTTATCGGCAATAATTATATCGGTTAATTTATCGTCTAAAAAAATAGATA
>CAZRWZ010000162.1:0-6694 GCA_964603745.1 uncultured Bacteroidaceae bacterium
GTAGTTTTTTTCATTTCTGAGATTTTTAAATTTTATACAAAGTTATTGTAATTTAGTGAACTAATATAAATTCATGGCAAATTTTTATTTAAAAAAGTAAGTAATAAGCGAAAAGTCCAATAACTAAACTCAGAATAAATAATAAAATTAAGTGCTTAATATTATTAATTTGCCTTTCTTCATTCAGTTTTTCTTTAAAAACAATTAATTCTGCTTCTGTAAATTTTGGTTTATTATTATTTTCTATAATTGTTGAAGGACGATAATCATTATTTTTTCTTTTAAAATACGTCTGACTATTTCTTTTTAATTTTATATTATTGATATTCAATAATTGAATCATACTGTTTATGCCACCATATCCTCCCATAATCTTTTTGTAATATAAGGTCTAAACATTAATTTAAAAATAAGTTTTCACAGCAAATTCAAATTGATTAATAAAAATTTGTTTAAAAACTGTTATGTTATTTTGTTCATAAAACAATAACATAGCTTTTTTATAATCTATACTATCAACTGTTCTAAAAGAAATAGGACAAAATTTATTATTTATTAGAATTGAATTACTCACTATTCTTGCAGTTCGTTTGTTCTCATCAACAAATGGTTGAATGTAAGAAATCAATATTAAAGCTAATAATGCTTGTTCAAATATGTTTTCTTTTTCATTTATTAAATCACACATATCAGACAATGCTTCTTTAATTTGAAATTCATTGTCAATCGGTCGGTAATTAGTTCCTGAAATACCAACACGTTTTTTTCTTATATTTCTATTAACAGCTAGTTCTTTTGTTAAAATATTATGAATATCCTCAATTTTAGATACACTTAACGGATATAAATAATCAGGATTATCGACTATAAAATCAATAGCGTCTTTATGATTTAACAACATAACTGCTTCTTCTTTTGTTTTTCCTGCAGCTGTTTCTTTTTCTTTTAATAATTTTTCTGTTTCTAGTAATGAATATGTATTACCTTCTATTTGCGAAGATTTCCAACTCAAATCAATGGCTAAGCGTTCTAATTCATTTTTATACTGTAATTTATCTAAATCGGATATATTTTGAGTAAAATCTTTTTGTAATAAATTTAATTTATGTAATTCATCTTCAAAAAACAAGTTAATATTTGGTAATATTTCTGTAATAACCGAAAAATTAAAAGATTTTATTATTTCTCGTTCATCAATTTCTTTCTTGTAATATTGTTCAATATTTATTTGTTCAAATAATTTATAAAATGATGATAATTTGTATTTTGTAGATTTACTTTTTCCTATTGTTATTATTAAATTTTCGGAAATAAGTTTTAATAAAATTCTTTTTATTGTAGCAATGCTCTTTTTCTCTTCAATTGCTTGTAATATCTCATTTGATGAGCTATCAGGATTTTTCTTTAAAAATTCTAATATTTGATTATCAATATTCATTTTCAGTTTTTAGCTCACAAAGATAGTCTTTCTAGCTCAAATTTACAATAAAATGAGCTGTATTTTACATCTGTATGAGCTGTAAACAGGATTAACTTTTCAAAAATCTTTCAATTACTGCTTTATCAAAATCGCAATTAATCTATTCTTTATTGAGCTTTGCTCCAATTTTATCGAAATAAGTTTTTGCGAATTTCTTTTTGTTTATCTAAACAACCCAAACACCCCAAAAAGTTTAGCAGCAAAAAGAGTTAAAACAACAATTAAAATAATGCGAATAGCACCGGCACCACGTTTTAGAGCAAATTTAGAGGCAACAATACCACCGGCTAAATTTCCTATTGCTGCAATTCCTCCAATTAAAAACCAAACTTGGTCGTTCATAATATAAACTATTAGAGCAATAGGGCTGTAAAGCAAAACAATAAATACTTTTAGTGCATTTGCTTTAACTAAATCGTATCCTGCATTAAGCACCAATCCTGCCAACAGAAAAATACCTACGCCTATATGTATAAAACCGCCATAAATTCCAATTAAAAAGAAAATTAATATTTGCAAGTAGGTTGGCTTTGGTTTTATTTTATTAGCTTGTCCTTTAATCCATTTGTCTGGTTTAAAAAAAACTGTTATCAGCATTACAATAACAGCAAAACCAACAATTATTTCAAAAATATTTTTATCTAAATTTACAGCAATTTGAGCTCCCGTAAAAGAGCCAATAACTGTTGGGATACCAAGAATTAAACCTTTTCTTAATTCGAGGATATTACCTTTAAAAAAATTGAACGAAGCAGCTAAAGTTTGCATAACAACTCCTAGGCGTAGAGTTCCGTTAGCTTCGCCGGCAGGTATTCCCATAAGCATAAAAAGAGAATACGTTATAGCCGAGCCGCTACCTGCAAAAGTATTTATAACACCAACAACAAAACCAGCTGTAATTAAAATAGCAATTGCAGTAGGCGAGGGGTGAAGTTTATCTATATTTTGCAGATATTCTATCATTAGTATTATTTAAAATTACGCAAAAATACAAAAAGCAGTCCAAAAAGGACTGCTTTTACTAACCAAATATTAACTATACTTTGTCTAAAAAGTCCGATTTCTGCGTTGTTGCTCAAAATTTAAATCCTCAAATACTTTAGTATTCTGCGGTTTAAATTTATCACACGCCCCCGAAATAAATCGGGACAGGCTTTGAACTCAAACTTTTTAGCTTAAACTATTGAGTTTATAGACAATTACTAATACCTATTTCTTTTACGGTATTTTGTATGAAGTAATTCGTGAGATTTATGCCCAAGAGGTTTTTCTAAGAACTCTTCGTAAACCTGAATTATTTCAGGATTTTCGTGAGATTTTCTTATTGCCATACTTTCATCTTCGGCATATATTGCAGCAATTCGTTTTTTACGAATTTCGTCGTTTGTTGGGATTGGCTGACCACCGCCACCAATACAACCACCCGGACAAGCCATAATTTCTATAAAATGATATGGCGATTCTCCTGCTGCAATTTGATCCATAATTGTTCTTGCATTTTTCAATCCATGAGCAACAGCAACCTTAAGTTCTACTCCGTTTAAGAAACTCCATTCTGGCAAACAATCTTCTATTAAAATTGCAGCTTCTTTAACTCCTTCTAAACCACGTACAGGTGTAATGTTAAGATTATCGAAAGGAACAGGTCTGCCTGTAATTACTTCGTAAGCAGTTCTTAAAGCAGCTTCCATAACTCCACCTGTTGCACCAAAAATAACACCTGCACCAGAAGAGTTTCCCATAATACTATCATACTTGCCATCTTCTAAGTTCTCAAAATCTAAACCAAATTGCTTAATCATAAAACCAAGCTCTCTTGTAGTTAAACCTGCATCAATGTCTTGATATCCGCTATCGCGCATTTCTGGACGGTTTGCTTCAAATTTTTTGGCAGCACAAGGCATAATAGCAACCGAAACTATATCTTTTGGATCTACTCCTTTTTTCTCGGCATAATATGTTTTTGTTAATGCTCCAAACATTTGTTGTGGCGATTTACAGGTAGATAAATGACCTAAATGATCGGGATACATATGTTCTATAAATTTAACCCAACCCGGAGAACAAGAAGTAATCATAGGTAATTGAATAGATTTATCTCCATCAACTAATGCTCCTTTTAATCTTGTTAAAAGTTCGTGTCCTTCTTCAATAATAGTTAAATCGGCAGAGAAATCGGTATCTAAAACAGAATCGGCACCCATTTCTTTCATTGCAGTAACCATTTTACCTGTAACTCTTGTTCCAACAGGGAAACCAAGCATCTCGCCTAGAGCAACTCTTACCGATGGTGCTGTGTTCATAACAACGTGTTTTGTAGGGTCTCCAATTGCTTCCCAAACATCATCAAAATATCTACGTTCTGTTAATGCTCCTGTTGGGCAGTGTGTTACACATTGTCCGCAATTAGTACAAACTACTTCGTTAAATGGTAAATCTAAGAATGTTGAAATTTTCATTCCGTGACCTTTTCCCGAAACAGTTAGTGCATTTACATGTTGCAACTCTGCACAAGTTCTAACACATCGTTGACAACGAACACATTTGCTATCATCTTTTTCTATCGACCATGATGATTTATCTACTTTTATGTTCGGTTTAAGAACACTTAAATATCTTTCTACATCAATATTATATTCTGCCGATAAATCTTGTAGTTCGCAATTTGTACTTCTGTAACAAGTAGTACATTGTGTGTTGTGTTCAGAAACTAAAAGAGAGATAATATCTTTACGAGCATTTCTAACTTTTGGTGTGTTTGTTAAAACTTCCATTCCGTCTTGAGCAGGCAAAGCACATGATGCTTCAAGTTTATCTTTGCCTTTTAGTTCAACTACACATACTCTACAATTTCCTGCAATACATAAATCTTCGTGGTGGCATAGGGTAGGTATTTTAACTCCTATCTTTTTAGCAGCATCAAGAATTGTCATTCCTTCTTCTACTTCTACGCTTTTACCGTTTATTTTTAAATTTATTGTTGACATATTAATTTTTTTAAAATTTGTATTTAAATAATTTATTATTTCATTTTAAATATGATTAATAAATCATTTCTTCTTTAAAATTTAAAACAATTGAAGCAAAAGAATTTGCAACAGATTGACCTAAACCACATTTAGATGAAACTTTCATTGTTTCTGATAGTTTTATCAGTTGGTCTAAATATTCAGGTTCTTTTTCTCCGTTTTTAACTGCCTCTATACCTTTTAGTAGTTGTTGTGTGCCAACTCTACAAGGTGTGCATTGACCACAGCTTTCTTCTGCAAAGAAGTCTAAATAATTATGTAGTACATTGTACATAGAGCGTGTGCTGTTAAAAATCATTGTAGCACCACCTGTTGTATTTCCTTCGCCGATAATAGTTGTTTTAAAATTTTTACGTGGCACACAAAAACCTGCTACGCCACCTATTTGAACAGCTTTTGTATCGCCGTCGCCATATTCTTCAACAAAGTCTTGTATGCTCATTCCTAATTCTAATTCGTGAACGCCTTCTTTTGGCGAATCACCCGAAATAGAGAATAATTTAGAGCCACGTTGGTCGCTTGTACCAAATTTTTTGTATTCTTCTGCTCCATATCGGCATACCATTGATGTAGTTGCAAATGTTTCTACATTATTTACTAATGTTGGTTTGCCAAGATATCCGTTTTGAATTGGAAAAGGTGGTTTGTTTCTTGGTTCTCCTCGTTTTCCTTCCATAGATTCAATAAGGGCTGTTTCTTCGCCACATACGTAAGCTCCTGCTCCTAAAAATATACTGATAGAAAAATCTAAACGGAATTTTTTTGCATATTCGTCAAAGATTTTAATTTCTTTTTTTAAATCTTCTACTAAATAAAGATATTCTGCTCGCAAATAAAGTACACCGTGTTTCGAGTTTGTTGCCCAACCGGCTATAGCCATACCAGAGAATACTTTACGAGGTACTTCTACTAAAAGTTTTCTGTCTTTAAATGTACCGGGTTCACCTTCGTCGGCATTACAGATAACGTATTTTTCGTCACCTTCAGTTTCTGCCATAAATTTCCATTTCATTCCTGTAAGGAAACCAGCTCCTCCACGTCCTTTTAATCCTGATTCTATTAATTCATTAATAACATCTGATTTGTTTTTAGACATGGTTCTTTTTAGTATCTCATATGGTTCTACCGAATATGGACTAAAAATTATATCGACTTTTTTTAATTCTTTATTTGTCATATTAACATTTTTTTTCACGTGTTCTAAAATCACTTATTATATTATGAACTTTTTCCGGAGTTAATTCTGTAAAAGGATTACAGTTTATTAACATTGCAGGACCATGATTACACAAGCCTATGCAGTTAGTTTCTATTAAACTAAACATTTTGTCTTGAGTTGTTTCTCCTAGCTTTATTTTTAGTTCATTTTCTAAAGCTGCAAGAATCTTGTTTTTGCCTTTCATATCGCAAGTTATAGATTTGCATACTCTAATAATGTGCTTTCCGCGTACTTCGGTATCTAAAAAAGCATAAAACGATGCTGTTCCGTATACATCGGCTGCAGATAGGTCGAATTGTCGTGCAACTTCAACCATTGTTTCATCTGATATGAAGTTGTATTTTTCTACAACTCCACGTAGAACCGGAATAAGATTTTCTCTTTTGTTCCCGTACTTCTCTGTTAAATTTTCTACTAATTCTTTAATTTCTGCCATAATTCGTTTTTTCTAATTTTTTATGGTATAAAAAGATATTTATATCGGTTATAAAATTAGATACTGTTGTTTCTGTTCTAAATGACATTTGTTTGCGATAATTATGATAAAAATCAGGTGTGGTATACTTTATCTTTTTTTTTGCATTTTGTTCAGTTATTATTCTTTTCTCCCCCCCCGTTTTCTAATGAATACCAATGACTAATGTATGATTAGTTTGGCATATTAAAGATATAAAAATATTTTATTATAATTATTTAGTTTACTTTTATGGTTTAATGAGTTTGTATAAAATACCAAATTGACTATACATTTTGTTAGGTATAGTTAGTGTCTGTCTATAAAGTCCGATTTCTGCGTTATGCTTGTTTGAAAAATGGTCATTTACATATGTAAACTCACATTTTTCAACCTACGCAAGCCTTGAACTCGAACTTTCTACACCAGACACTTGAGTTTATGGACAAGCTCTAACTAGAGCTTGTCTATAAAGTCCGATTTCTGCGTTGTTGCTCAAAATCCAAATCCTC
>CAZRWZ010000163.1:0-6666 GCA_964603745.1 uncultured Bacteroidaceae bacterium
ACTATTTTTTTCACAAACCATATCCATATGAGATTGAAGAATAACAGTTTTACGGTTTTCCATGCCTGCTGTGGCAGGTTTTTTCATCAGTATATTTCCTATTTCGTCTTTTTTTGCTTCAATATTATTTTCTTTTGCCCAATTCATTAAAAAAGCAATAATTTTTTCTTCTTTTTTTGATGGACGTGGCACTTGGCAAATTTGCTCGAAATATTTCCAAGTTGCTTTTGGTTCTAAATCTCTAATTTCCATAATCTGTTTTATTATATTTTATAATTCTTCTGCACCAGCTTTACCGTGGCAGTTCTTATATTTTTTACCACTTCCGCATGGGCAAGGTTCGTTTCTTCCAACTTTCTTTTCTACTTTTACAGGAGCAGGTTTTTCGCGAGTTTCGCCGCCTTGTGGTGGCGGAGGCAAAGAACTATCTGTTCTACTTGTCTCGTATTTACTCATATCTAACTGCTTAATTTGTCCTTGTTGTATATTTGCTCCACTTGTGATTGGTATATGTGCTTTCATTAAAATAGAAATAATTTCTCTATTTATTTTTTCAACCATTTGTTTAAATAATTCAAACGATTCAAATTTATAAATTAATAATGGGTCTTTTTGTTCGTACGAAGCATTTTGAACTGATTGTTTTAAATCGTCCATTTCACGTAAATGTTCTTTCCATGCATCGTCGATAGTAACAAGAATACTTGCTTTTTCAAAATCTTTAACCACCTCTTTGCCTTCGGTTTCGTAAGCAGTTTTTAGATTTGTTGTTATATTATAAACTTTTACACCATCAGAAATTGGGACAACAATATTTTCGTACTGCCCACTTTGGTTTTCGTAAACATCTTTAATAACGGGCCAAGCTTGGCTTGCAATAGTATCTACTTTTCTTTTAAAAGATTCAATTGCAGCATTATAAAGTTTTTCGCCTAATTCTTCTTGGTTTAATTTAAAGAACTCTTTTTCATCAAAAGGTACTTCTATCGAAAGAACTCTTAAAATGTCAATCTTAAAATCGTTAAACTCTGTATATCCATAATGTTCAGCAATTAATCCTTCGCAAACATCATAAAACAGATTTATAATATCTACACTAATTCTTTCGCCATAAAGGGCATGTCTTCTTCGTTTGTAGATAACTTCACGTTGGGCATTCATTACATCATCATATTCTAACAAACGCTTTCTTATACCAAAGTTATTTTCTTCTACTTTCTTTTGTGCTCTTTCTATTGATTTAGAAATCATAGAATGCTGAATTACTTCGCCTTCTTTCAAACCCATTCTATCCATCATTTTGGCTATTTTGTCTGAGCCGAAAAGACGCATTAAATCATCTTCGAGTGATACATAAAAAAGTGAAGAACCTGGGTCTCCTTGACGACCAGAACGACCACGTAATTGGCGGTCAACACGACGAGATTCGTGTCTTTCTGAACTAAGAATTGCTAAACCTCCTGCTTTTTTTACTTCGTCGGAAAGTTTAATATCTGTACCACGACCTGCCATACTTGTAGCAATTGTTATTGCTCCACTTTTACCTGCCTCGGCAACAATTTCTGCCTCTCGTTGATGATATTTGGCATTAAGTACATTGTGTTTTAATCCACGAATTTTAAGCATTCGGCTCAATAATTCAGAAATTTCAACAGTAGTTGTTCCTAATAGAACAGGTCTGCCTTTTTCAATTAAATGAGCTGTTTCGTCAATAATTGATGTGTATTTTTCACGTTTTGTTTTATAAATTACATCTTCTAAATCTTTTCTTATTATTGGTCTGTTTGTAGGTATTACAACTACATCTAGTTCGTAAATATTCCAAAGTTCGCCTGCTTCTGTTTCGGCAGTACCTGTCATACCCGAAAGTTTATGATACATTCTGAAATAGTTCTGCAAAGTAACAGTAGCGTAGGTTTGTGTTGCAGCTTCAACTGTTACATTTTCTTTTGCCTCAATTGCTTGATGTAAACCGTCGGAATATCTACGACCATCCATTATACGACCTGTTTGCTCATCAACAATTTTTACTTTGCTGTCCATTACAACATATTCTACTTCTTTCTCGAAAAGCGTATATGCTTTAAGTAGCTGATTAACAGTGTGTACTCTTTCAGATTTGATTGCATAATCGCTAATCATTTCGTCTTTTAAAGCTAATTTTTCTTTTTCATCTACTTCTGACTTTTCGATATTTGCAATTTCTTCGCCAATATTTGGTAAGATAAAGAATTTATTATCTTCGGTTGTGCCTGATATTAAATCAATACCTTTATCTGTAAGCTCTATAGAATTGTTTTTTTCATCGATAACAAAATAAAGTTCATCGGTAATTTTATGCATTTCTTTATTGTTATTTTGCATAAAATTATTTTCTGTTTTTAATAACAGGGCTTTATTTCCTTCTTCACTTAAATATTTAATTATTGCTTTAGTCTTTGGTAAACCTTTGTGAGCTCGTAAAAGTAATTTTCCACCATCTTCTTTTTTACCTTCGGCAATTAATTTTTTACCTTCGGCAAAAATTTTAGTTACCAATGTTTTTTGCTCACGCACAAGCATTTCAACCTTTGGTTTATACTCATCAAAAAGTTGTTTGTCGCCTTTTGGTGTTGGACCAGAAATAATTAATGGAGTTCTTGCATCATCAATTAAAACGGAGTCAACCTCATCAACAATAGAATAGTTATGTTTGCGTTGCACAAGGTCTTTAGAGCTTATAGCCATGTTATCCCTAAGATAATCGAAACCAAACTCATTGTTTGTTCCGTAAGTAATATCGCAAGCATATGCCTCTCTACGTGGGTCGGAATTCGGACTGTGTTTATCAATACAATCTACTGATAGTCCATGAAACTCGAATAGAGGTCCCATCCACTCAGAGTCACGTTTTGCAAGGTAATCGTTAACTGTTACAAGATGCACTCCCCTACCTGTTAATCCGTTAAGAAACACTGGTAGTGTAGCAACCAATGTTTTACCTTCGCCAGTTGCCATCTCAGCAATTTTTCCTTGATGCAGAACAATACCCCCGATTAATTGGACATCGTAATGTATCATATTCCATGTTGTTTCTGTTCCACCTGCTTCCCATGTGTTATGCCATATTGCTTTGTCTCCATTTATTTCTACATGGTTTTTATATGTTGCCAAATTGCGGTCGAATTCTGTGGCTGTAACTTCTAATGTTTCGTTGTTAGTGAAACGCTTTGCTGTTTCTTTCATTACAGCAAATGCTTCGGGTAAAATATCCAACAGAACTTCCTCTATTTGCGTATCTATTTCCTCTTCTATTTTATCAATTTTATTGTAAATATCTTCTCTATCTTCTATTTGAACATTGTCTTTGTCAATTTTTTCTTTTAAGTTCTTTATTTCATCAAGATTTTTTTGAATGTAATCTTGTATTTGTTGTTTAAGATTGATGGTTTTTGCTCTAAGTTCATCGTTTGTAATATTTTCCATACTTGGATAAATATCTTTAATCTTATTAAGTAATGGTGTTACTTCTTTTACGTCTCTTTCAGATTTGCTTCCAACAAAAGAGCCGATGATTTTATTTATAAAACTCATAATATTTTTTTCGTTATTTTACAATCTCACAAAAGTAACAAAAATTTTTATGTATTATGATTTGATAACTGATATTGTTGAAAAACTAACAATAGCGTCTTAAATAATTTTTTAAATATTTGTATAAATCTGTATTTATCAAGCAACTGCAACTCCTCCTTCCAATTGAAATATTGATATTATATAATATGATATTAGAAAATAAATTTTATTTAGGGTCTGCTGAAAATCTCTAAAAGCTAAATGGATTAATTATAATCCTATGTTTTGTAACATGTTAATTTTCACTTCTTTTTACCAAATAAATTTCTATGTTTGTTTTATGAAAACATTAATTAATAAAAAGATAAAACAGAATATGAAAAATTTACAGAATTACCCCCCTATTTCTATTTAGACAAAATTAAAATATTATTGATAGTATTAGCAATGGCTGTTTCAGGAAATGTACAATCGCAATATGTGGCGAATACAAGTGTTTTTTCCAATGCAAATTCAACACATGGAGGATATTTGTTAATAGGAAGTGATAAAACTCCTTTAAGTCTTTTGCATTTAGATTATTATCACGATGTAAATTTACCACGCAGAGAAGTTGCTTTTCAAATGACAGATAATTTTACAGGATATTCTAATACTGATGGATTTAAAATAACATTGGATAGTAATGTGCTTTTTAATCAACAAGAGTATGCCGGTTTAGTATTTTTAACAGATACCACAGAACGAATGCGAATTTCAAAAGATGGATTTGTTGGTATAGGAATAGATAATCCTCACGAAAAATTAGAAATTAATGGTAATGTTAAAATAGGACAAAATGCACTAATTTTTAAAGATGTAAATCATGGAATAGCATATAAAGAAGAATTTGCCGGAAAAGAGATTGGCGGACCTGTAGTTTATGGCTGGAGTGGTGGAGCATTAGGAACAATGCAAAATGGAACAGAAAAAAACATTCTTGTTTGGAAAGAAAATGGCAGAGTTGGAATAGGAACAGACGACCCAACACAAGCACTTGATGTAAATGGTAAAATAATTAAAACATACAATAAAAAAGCATTGCAAGGCATTAATACATATACAATAAACACAAGTAAATTAGACAAAGGAGTTTACTTTGTAAAAATAACAGCTACAGAAAACATCCAAGTATTTAAAATTATTAAATCAATTGAATAATGAAAAAACTAATAACAATATTATTATTTGTATTTACAATAGTAAACATACAAGCTCAATTATATATAGAATTTAACTCAGGTTATGCTAAAGGTATAAATAATAAAAAATATTTTGAGAAAGAAAACTCATATACCAACAAAGATTATTACAATTTAGATACCAGTAATTATAGCCAATATAACCTAGCACAAGGTTTTTTTGTTGAACCACGCGTGGGTTATAAAATAAACAATTGGTTATCGGCTTCTGTTGGAATCTATTATAATAATAATTCCAAATGGAATGCTTATGCTAACACAATAAAACATTTTGATAATGATGAGTATATTGATATGATTTATGTAAGTGATTCTGGACAAAATGCAAGTCTTAATCATTCTTGTTTTTCTACATCTTTTTCTTCAAAAACAATTTCTATTAATCCAGAAGTTTCATTTAATAAACAAATTAAGAATTTTAATATTAAATTAAATTTGGGGGTGTCAATATATAGCACAAACATTTTTTGCACCATAGATACAAATAAAACAAATTATAACAGTTCCCTTATTTTAACTGTTGATTCTCTTTATGAACCGGAAGTAAAAACTGTTGTAACAAAAACACACAAATTTAATTATTATAATAATTATAATGTGGCTTTTCGTGTAGGATTAGAGTTTAATTATTTAATAAATAATAATTTTTCTATTTTGGCAAAAATGTATTTCAATAATATAGAATTTATTCCAAACAAAAGAGAACAATTTTATTATTCTAAAGAAGTTGTCTTTCAAGATAAAGATAATATATTAAGTTCTTATACTGAGTTAGATGAAGTAGTAAAACAAGAAACTATTGATGGTGATTTATTTGGAATGAATACTTTGCAATTTAGTTTTGGTATTCGTTATATTTTTAACAAGAAAAATCAAGAATAATGAAAAAATATTTAATACTAATTTCAATAATAACATTTGTTATTGTTTCTAAAGCACAAGTATATACTCAATTTAATATTGGATATTCCATACCAATATACGAAAAAAATGACACATGGATAAATACAAAAATAAAAGCTATAGGATTTGACATAAGCGATTCTCATAAAAAAAGTATAAATTTTAGTGCTTTCTCAGGTTTAAGTTTTAATCTAAAAACAGGTTATATTCTAAAAAATAAGTTTCAATTCGAACTTGGTTTTAGTTATTTTAATAATTATAAACTGCAAATATCAAACAATAATAAAACAACTTACGATTCTTTAAATACAGAAACATTAGGAACACCTGACCCATATCTTCATTTAATTGAAGGAAATAGTTATTTCTCTAAATACTATTCTATTAATCCAAGTGTTGCTTATATTGCTTCTATTAAAAAGTTCTCGTTTACATTTTTATTAGGTAGTAGTTTTCAGCAGACAACAATATTTAAAGATTTTAGTGGGGAAATTAAAACTAATAAAGATGATTGGATTGGAAATAGTACATCAAATACATATGAATATTATAGTATAGTAAAAGAATATTTTCCTTCTGATTTAAATATTATTGTTCATTCTGGTCTAGGCATTGCGTATAATTTTGCAAATAAAATAAGCCTGATTTTTAATGCAAACTTTCCTCTATATAGTCAAGATATTATTTTACCAAATACGAAAACAAAATATTACTCAAATTTTGAAGCATTTGAAAATGGAAAATTAACATACAATAAAGAAGAAACAGAAGAAGAAGTAATAGAAAACACTGATAATTATAGTTTTAATACAAAAACTATAAGCTTCTCTTTAGGTGTTCGTTACACATTTGGCAAAAAAGAAAAAACAGAAACAGAATAATAAAAAAGCATTGTTTAAATTAGACAAAGGGGTTTACTTTGTAAAAATAACAGCTACAGAAAACAACCAAGTATTTAAAATAATTA
>CAZRWZ010000164.1:0-6555 GCA_964603745.1 uncultured Bacteroidaceae bacterium
GCACCACCAATAATAGCACCGGCATGTCCCATACGTTTTCCTTTAGGAGCAGTTTGTCCTGCAATGAAACCAACAACAGGTTTTGTTCCATGTTCTTTAACCCAGTATGCAGCTTCTGCTTCCATACTTCCTCCAATTTCACCAATCATAACAATACCGTCAGTTTCAGGGTCTTCCATAAAAAGTTTAACAGCATCTCTTGTTGATGTTCCTATAATTGGGTCTCCTCCAATTCCAATAGCAGTAGTTTGTCCTAAACCTGCTTTTGTTAATTGATCAACTGCTTCATATGTTAATGTTCCTGATTTAGAAATAACTCCAACACGTCCTTTTTGGAAAATAAAAGCAGGCATAATACCAACTTTAGCTTCTCCAGCAGTAATTATACCCGGACAGTTAGGTCCAATTAACCTACTATCTTTATCTGATAAGTATTCTTTAACTTTTACCATATCTGATGTAGGAATACCTTCTGTAATACAAACAATTACTTTAATTCCTGCATTAGCAGCTTCCATAATTGCATCGGCAGCAAATGGTGGCGGCACAAAAATAATTGAAGTATCAGCCGCAACTTCCTTAACGGCATCTTCTACAGTATTAAAAACAGGTTTGCCTAAATGCTCTGTTCCTCCTTTACCCGGTGTTACTCCACCTACTACGTTTGTTCCATAATCAATCATTTGTCCTGCGTGAAAAGTTCCTTCTCCACCAGTAAATCCTTGAACTACAATTTTCGAATTTTTATTTACAAGTATGCTCATTATATATAATTTTTATTTCAAATTTCTATTTCGACCTCAAATTTAACTGAAATATATGATTGTGCAAAATATTAGATATATTGATTTGTAAATTTGTTCAATATTTTTTTGTAATTACTTAATTTATTACGATTTAAATATTTTTGTTAAAATAACAAATTGTTTGTTGTTTTTGTTTTCAAATGGTTTTTATACCTTTTCTTGAGTTTATAGACAAGTACGAATTAGTGTCTGTACATAAACTCAAGAAATCAAACTTTATAGAGACTCTATTTGAAAATTAAGATTGTCATTTACAACCCCTTGTTTATCTTTTTCTAATTGCAGTTTTAGTTCATTAATGCTAGCAAACTTTTTTTCGTTGCGTATTCTTTTAATAATATCAATTTTTATTGATTTTCCGTAAATATCTTTATCAAAATCAATAATATGAACTTCGAGGGTTTTTGTGTTAAAATTACCTATTGTTGGTCTTAAACCTAAATTCATCATTCCAATATAATTATTATTTTCAACCTGTATTTTAACAGAGTAAACGCCCGATTTTGGCAAAAGTTTATATTTTGGCACTGCAATATTTGCAGTAGGAAAACCAATAGTACGTCCAATTTCACTACCTTTTACAATCTTACCTTGTATAAAATAATTATAACCCAAAAAACTATTTGCTTTTTCAATTTCGCCTTGTTTTATTGCCTCTCTTATTTTTGTAGAGCTAATATTTTCATCTTTTTGTGAAAGAGCCGAAACTCGTTCAATTTTAAAACCAAACTCATCGGCACATTCTTTTAGTTTGTCGAATCTACCTTCTCTGTTTTTACCAAAATGATGGTCGTAGCCAAGAATTAAATGCTTTACATTTAGTTTTTCAACTAAAATTTCTTTTACAAACTCTCTAGAACTTAAGTTTGCAAACTCTTTTGTGAATTCATAGCTTACTAAATTATCAATACCATTTTTTTCAAAAAGCTCTACTTTTTCTTCAAAAGTATTTAGCAATTCTAAACCATCAATTTTCCCCAAAACAAAACGAGGATGAGGCCAAAATGTAAAAACACTTGCTTCAGAACCAGTTTCTTTGGCACGCTGGCAAAGTGTTTCAATAATTTTTTGATGTCCTAAATGAAGCCCATCGAAAGTGCCTACAGTAACAACCGAATTACGGAGTCTTATATTTTCTATATCTTTTATTAGCTTCATATTAGTAGGGAGACTTATAATTAATTATTTTCTAATCATTTCTAAAAACTCGTGAGCATATTGGTTTTTCTCTGTTTTTTCTATTGTTTCACTACTAATAGTTTTCCAATCATTATAATTAATCTCTGGAAAAAAAACATCGGCAGTAAACTTTTCATCAACTTTAGTTAAGTATAATTTCTTACAAAAAGGAAATGCCATTTTATAAATTTGCTCACCACCAATAATAAAAATTTCTTTCGATTTATCGCTTTTATTAATAGCATCTTCAATAGAATTTGCCATTATACAATTTTCGTATTGTAGATTTGTATCTCTTGTAATAACAATATTTGTGCGATTTGGCAAAGCTCCTTTAGGCAAAGATTCAAAAGTTTTTCTGCCCATAATAATTATATTATTGGTAGTAAATTTTTTAAATCGTTTAAGGTCGTCAGAAATTCGCCACAACAAATTATTTTTATAACCTATTTCGTTATTTCTGCCAATGGCAACTATAATTGATATATTTTTATTCATAATTTTATTTCAATTTATAAATATTTCCCGGATAAGGAGCAATTACGTCTTGCAATTCTAAATTCAATAGAATTACCGATAAATCTGATGTTGTAATTTTGGTTTCTCTACTTAAAACATCAATATTTATACTTACATTTTCTTTTATTAAATCGTAAATTAATTGTTCTTGTTTGTTTAATGATGGAGGTATAACAAGTTTAGTTTGAACACCTTCTTTGTTTTCCCACGACATTACATATTCAATATCTTTAATATTTTCTAACAAAACCGCCTTGTTTGTTTTTATAAGTTTATTACAACCCATAGAATATTTATCGCCAATTCTGCCAGGAAAAGCAAACACATCTCTATTATAAGAGTTTGCAATATCGGCAGTTATAAGAGAGCCGCCTTTTTCTGCCGATTCTACCACAATAGTTAAATCTGATAAACCGGCAATTATACGGTTTCTTTTAACAAAATTAGATTTATCTTTTTTTGCACTTGTTAAAAATTCGGTAATAAATGCACCGTTTTCTAAAACTTGTTTAGCATATTTTTTATGATATGCAGGATAAATCATGTTTAATCCGTGTCCGAGAACAGCAAGTGTAGGCATATCATTTTTTAAAGCATTTAAATGTGCACAAATATCAACTCCATAGGCATATCCACTAATAACCAATGGCTTGTGATGGTGTTCTTTTAGCTCTTCTAAAAGTTTTTTGCATTGGTCTAAACCATATTTACTGGCATTTCTTGTGCCAACAATACTTATAATTTTTTCGCTTTCGAGATTTACATCTCCTTTCATAAAAAGGATTATTGGACTATCTTCGCAATGTTTTAATCTGCTAGGGAAATCTTTGTCGGTATAAAAAAGTGTTTTAATTTTATTGGTTTCAAGAAATTTAAGTTCTTCTTCGGCAATTTTCATATCGTTAAAATTTACGATATTGTTTGCTAAAATTTCGCCAACACCGGGTATTTTTAAAAGCTCTTGTTTTTTTGCTTTAAAAATTTGCTCTACACTACCCAAATATGAAATCAGATTTTTTGCATTACCGGCACCAACTCCTTTTATCAGATTAAGAGCAATTTTATAAATCAATTTATCATTATTTTTGTTGCACATATTGATTTAAGCTCTTTTCTAAATCTGAGATTTGTTTTTTTGAATATGCTGATATTGAAACATATGGATATATATGAACGCCTGTTTTAGTATTTTGATGTAAAATTAATTTTGCATTATTCATACCATCAGTAATTTCATATTTTAGTAATTGAGTTTTTGGTATTTTAATCATTTTGCCAATAGGCTTTCTAAAAAAACCTGTTACTTTAAAGAATTTAAACATTAAAAAATCTCCAACATCAGAATATTCTACAAACGAAAATTCTCTCGTTTTCCAATAAATTAAAAACGAAATATACAAAACTAATAATACAGGCATAGTATAATACATACTAAGCTTAGGTATGATTTCAAACCCTGCCACTGTAAGAAGTGCTATAAAAACCATTCCTACAAGCATTTGTGTCTTTTTTAAATCAAATAAATTTTGTTGATTATCAAATTTCATATTATATATTTTTTTAGGTAAAGATATAAATAAAAATTTATACAAGAAAACAATATAAAATCACAAAGATTTTTTTCGTAAAAACTCTTGTTATGATTGGTATTTAAAAAAAAATATTAACTTTGGTTCTTAATTTATTAATACAATTAACGGTATATTATTGATACATTGTTAATTATGATTATTTGTATTTTATGAAGAGTATTCAGGTTGTAATTATTTTGGTTTTTAGTTTCTTTATTGAAGTTTCGTTTGCATCAATAAATACAGATTATAAATTATTAAGCGATAGCGTAATATTACGTGCTCCATTTTTTGATGAATTAGTTGATTCGGTATGTTTAGGAGATTCTTATAATTGGAGAGGAAACGATTATACACAAGCCGGAGAATATTACGATTCTCTTTTAAACAGTAACGGAGAAGATAGTGTGTACAAATTAAGCCTATCAGTTTATACAATAATGACACACCCAACACAAACGATTTGCCCCGGAGATAGTGCACATTTACAAGGAGATTGGCAGTATTTTTCGGGTTTATATTACGACACAATTGCTGTAGTCGGGTTTTGCGATACAGTAGTAGAAACAGAACTTATTGTTGAGCAAAGTTCTTCTTTTAAACACAAATCTCTTTGCGAGGGAGATAGTATTTTTCTTGAAGGAGCATGGCAAACAGAACCAGGAGTTTATACAGATCATTACATATCGCAAAACGGTTGCGATAGTATTGCTCGCACACATATTAGTTTTAATATTGGTGGAGACACAACAATTAGCCGAACTATTTGCGAAGGAGATAGTGTTTTTTTTAGTGGAGATTGGTATTCTGTCGAAGGAATCTATAAATCTACAGAACCATCTAATATTAATGGTTGCGACAGTATAACAACCTTAAAACTTTATATTATTGATTTGCCTGATATGAATCTTACCGCTACACCACAAACAATTGAAGAAGGTAAAACATCGCAATTAAATATTGCAAACTATGGCGATATTTCATGGATAGAAGATACAACACTTTCTTGTACAGATTGTAATAATCCTGTAGCAAGTCCTTTGGTTTCAACAATGTATTATGTAACAATGGATTACGACGGCTGTGTTAGACACGATAGTATAGCTGTTATAGTTGTTGATAGAGTTCTTAAGGTTGAAATTCCGGAAGGATTTTCACCTAATGGTGATGGTGTAAATGATTTGTTTGAAATAAGATTTATAGAAGAATATCCCGATAATAGTATTACAATATTAAATCGTTGGGGAAATAAAGTTTTTGAAGTAACACCTTACACTAATAATTGGGACGGAACAAATAAATTTGGTGGTTCTATAGGGGATCAATTACCAGAAGGAACATACTTTTATATTCTTAAACTAGACAAAATAAATTCTGAAATTTTAAAAGGGTATATTTATCTTAAACGATAGTTTTTTATGAGGATTTTTCTAACATATATATTTACAATAATAATATTATCGCATACAAATATTTTGTTTGCTCAGCAAGATTTAATGACAAATAATAAGATTAATAATCAATCTATTATAAATCCTGCATACAAAAGTTTTCACGATAGAGGCACAATAATTATTCATCATCGTTCGCAATGGACAGGTTTTAACGGGGCTCCCGTTTCCGATATGATTTTGTATAACTCAAAAACAGTTTACGATAATATGGTTATGGGAGGTGCAATAATTAACGATAATATTGGACCAACAAATCATTTTAATTTTCGTTTAAATTATAATTATGCAATAGAAATTACAAGAAAATCAGAAATTGTTGTTGGAGCAAATGCAGGTTTTAATATTATCTCGAATAAATTTTCGAATATGCTTTTAACTAACCCTAATGATTTGGCATTTGCATACGATAGACAAAGTGTATTTACACCAAATTTTGGTATAGGAGTTTTTTATCATACATTTCAATATTATGCAGGGCTTTCTATACCAAACATTATACAAAGTAGCCCTAAAGATGGTTTTGTAAACACAAAACGTCATTATTATATAATGGGTGGTGCTTCTCTAAGAATTAACAAAAGAGATAAATATTTATTTCAACCAAAACTACTTGTAAAAATAGTTGGGGGAGCTCCTATACAATACGACCTTAATATAGATTTCTTATTATCATATAATTATATTTTGGGAATCGCTTATCGTAGTGGTGATATTATTGGTATTAATTTAGGCGTAGATATAGTAGAAAATTTAACACTATTATATTCTTTTGGTTATTCATTTTCTAATACAAGTTTTACATATAATGGTGGCTCTCACGAGGTTATGTTAAGGTATTTAATGCCAGGTTTAAGAAAAATCAATAAAACAAAAAGACGACATAGAATTGGCAAGGGTAACAGAATTTAAATATTATTAAAAAACCAATTTTTACCCTCCCCTTTAATAAAACCTAATTTGTTTTAATAAAAATAGCACATATTTTTATACAATGAAAATAAATTATAACATAACTGATTAAAAAAA
>CAZRWZ010000165.1:0-6447 GCA_964603745.1 uncultured Bacteroidaceae bacterium
AACTTTATAGTTCAATCTCTTGACTTTCTACACTAGACACTTGAGTTTATGGACAGACCCTATTTAGATTTGAATTTACTTGCTATTTACAAAAAAACCGATTATTTTCGTTGTATGAACTTAATCCCTAAAACATGTACACAGGCATCTATATCAGTTCGTTAGATAAAAAGTTATCAATTAATTGTAATGGTAATTTATTAAATTTATCTACTCCCAAAATTATGGGAATTCTTAATATTACCCCCGATTCTTTTTATGATGGAGGCAAATTTTCTGATGTAAAAAACGCTGTAAATCAAACAAATAAAATGCTTAGCGATGGAGCTGATATTATTGATATTGGAGCTGTTTCGTCAAGACCAGGAGCCGATTTACTTAGTTTTGAAGAAGAAAAAAATCGACTGAAACCAATACTTAAAGAATTATCTAAAGAATTTAAAAATACTATTTTTTCTTTAGATACATTTCGTGCCGATATTGCAGAATATTTTGTAAACGAATACGGCATTTCTATAATTAATGATATTTCGGCAGGCGAGTTAGATAGCAAAATGTTTGAAACAATTGGGAAATTAAATGTACCATATATAATGATGCATATGCAAGGTGTGCCCGGAAATATGCAGAATAATCCAAAATATACAAATATTACATTAGAAATAATAAAATATTTTGCCAAAAAAGTTTCTATTGCAAAACAAATTGGTATTAACGATATAATTATAGACCCTGGTTTTGGTTTCGGAAAAACACTCGACGATAATTATAAACTCTTAAAAAAGCTTAAAGATTTTGAAATATTAGAATTACCAATTCTTGTAGGAATTTCACGAAAATCTATGATTTACAAACAATTAGAAACATCAGCAGACAATGCTATAACAGGAACAATTGCGGCAAATACAATAGCTCTCCTAAATGGAGCAAATATTTTGCGTGTTCACGACGTTAAAGAAGCAAACGATTGTATAAAAATTGTAAACAAACAATCCGAAGTTTAAATCGGTTAATATCAAAATATAATCAGTAGAAAGTCTGAAAAGCTATTTGTTTGGTGTATAATTATTACATTTGTAAAAAATTTCGATATATATGGAAGAAAAGAATAAAGAAATAAAACAAGAATCAAAAAGTGAAATAAGTATTATTTCTAAAAGAAAAGAATGCCCAAGTCCAGGAAAATACATTGCTTTAATTGTATTATTTGCAATAGTATCTGGAATTGGTTGGACATTGTATTATTTTGAAACTCAGCGTTCTGCCGAAACAATTGTGAAACTACAATCTACTTCAAACGAAAAAGAAAAAGTTACAACAGAACTTAATGATATGCTTGTTCAATACGACGAGCTAATGACCAACAACGATACACTTAACGATAAACTTGTTGAAGAACGTGCAAAAATACAAGAACTATTACAAGAGGTTAAAAAAGTTAAATCTGCAAGCTATTGGCAAATAAACAAATACAAAAAGGAACTTGGTACACTACGTCAAATAATGAAAGGGTACATTTATCAAATAGATTCGTTAAATACACTAAATGTTGCTTTACAAGAAGAAAATCTGACAGTGAAAACTCAATATACGCAGGTTCAAGATAAAAACAAAGAACTTGAAAATAAAAACACCGATTTGCTTGAAACCGTTGATGTTGCAAAAACATTACGAGCTATGAATGTTAATGCAATGCCAATAAATGCAAAAGGCAAACTAAAATTAAAAGCTAAAAAAGTAGAAAAAATAAAAGTTTGTTTTACCCTTGCACAAAATAAAGTTGTTGAGGCAGGAGAAAAAAGCTTATATATTCGTATTATAACGCCAGATAATAAAGTTCTTGGAAAAGAAACTATAATGGTTGGAGAAGAAGAAATTATTTGTTCGGCAAAACGATTAATTCAATACAACAACCAAGATTTAGAAGTTTGCGTTTTCTGGACAAAAGACCACGAAATATCTATAGGGATTTATAAAGTTGAAATATACGAAAGAGGAAAACTAATTGGTAATAGCAGTTTTGAATTAAAATAAAATATTGAATCCTAAAGCAAAAATATTAAACGATCCTGTATATGGTTTTATCACAATTCCATCAGGATTAATTTTTAATATAATTGGTTCTCCTTGTTTTCAACGATTACGAAGGATACGCCAACTTGGATTAACACTTATGGTATATCCAGGAGCAAATCACACCCGTTTGCAACACGCACTTGGGGCAATGCATTTGCTTGGCGAAGCAATTGAAGTAATCCGTTCTAAAGGACACAAAATTACCGAAAAAGAAGCCGAAAGTGCAAAAATTGCAATATTATTGCACGATATTGGGCACGGTCCATTTTCGCATACCTTAGAATATAATATTATTGATGGCATCACCCACGAAGGCATTTCTCTTCTTTTTATGAAAAAATTAAATAAAAAGTTTGATGGAGCTTTAGATACAGCTATAAAAATATTTACTAATCAATATCATAAAAAATATTTACATCAACTTGTTTCTGGTCAATTAGATACCGATAGGTTAGACTACTTAAATAGAGATAGTTTTTTTACAGGAGTTAGCGAGGGAGTTATCGGCTCCGACCGAATTATAAAAATGTTAGATATCGTTGATGATGAGCTAGTTGTTGAAGAAAAAGGCATTTATTCTATAGAAAAATTTTTGATAGCTCGCCGATTAATGTATTGGCAGGTTTATTTGCATAAAACAGTATTATCATCGGAGCAATTACTTATAAATATTATGAAACGAGCAAAAGAGCTTGTTCAAAAAGGAGAAGAATTATTTGCACCGGAATTTCTAATGTTTTTTTTAAAAAATGATGTTAATATAAAAAATTCTAGCCCAACAGAAATTGATATTATCTTAGATAAATTCATACTTTTAGATGATTCTGATATCTTATCATCAATAAAATCGTGGATTAGCTCCAAGGACAAAGTTCTTTCGATGTTAAGCAATATGCTAATTAACCGAAAATTGTTTAAAGTAGAAATGCAAAAAACAGTTTTTAAGAAAAGTTATATCGACAATAAAATTCTTTTAGCAAAAGAAAAATATTCTTTATCAAACGACGAATTAAAATATTTTGTAGTCAACGGAGAATTGTCAAACAACACCTATTCGTATAATAATGAGAAAATTAACATAAAATTAAAAACAGGAGAAATAATAGATATAATTGATGCATCTGATATTTTAAATATGTCGGCACTATCAAAAAAAGATAAAAAATATTATTTGTGCTATCCTAAATTTTAATAAAAGAGAATTTTTTTTAAATTTGTAGTTAAATAAATATAATAATATATGGAGTTTTCCGCACAGCAAGTAGCTGAATTTTTAAATGGTGAGGTTAAAGGAGATGTAAATGTTAAAGTTTCTAATATTTCTAAAATAGAAGAAGGAAAACCAGGCACAATCTCATTTTTAGCTAATCCTAAATACGAAAAATTCATCTACGAAACTAAATCATCAATAGTTTTAGTAAACAAATCATTTAAACCAACAAAAAACATTGTTTCTACCTTAGTATTAGTAGACAATGCTTATGATGCCTTTGCTACTCTTTTGTCTATTTATGATGAGTTTATCAGAAACAAAGAAGAAATTAGCGAATTATGTTTTGTGGAAAAAACTGCCGATGTTTCGGGTGCAAAATACTTAGGAGCATTTTCATATATTGGTCATAATGTGCATCTTGGCAAAAACGTAAGAGTTTATCCTCAGGTTTATATAGGCGATAATGTTAAAATAGGCGACAACACAATAATTTATCCCGGAGCAAAAATATATCACTCAAGTGAAATAGGAAACGATTGCGTTCTACACTCGGGAACAGTTATTGGTGCCGATGGTTTTGGCTTTGTTCCGCAAGAAAACGGAGACTTTAAAAAAGTTCCACAAGTTGGAAATGTAATTATTGAAGATAATGTAGAAATTGGCTCTAACACTACAATAGACCGTGCTACTTTTGGTTCTACAATTATACGTAAAGGTGCAAAAATTGACAACTTAATTCAAATAGCTCATAATGTTGAAGTTGGAACACGAACTGTTGTTGCAGCTCAATCCGGTATATCAGGCTCAACTAAAGTGGGTAGCGACAGTATGCTTGCAGGTCAAGTTGGTTTAGCAGGGCATTTAACTATTGGAGATAATGTAAAAATTGCAGCTCAATCTGGTATAGCACAAAATATTAAAGATGGGGAAATAGTTCAAGGTTCTCCGGCATATAATGTTAGAGATTATCAACGTGCGTATATTTATTTTAAAAGATTACCAGATACCGACAAACGTATTACCGAATTAGAAAATGAATTAAAAGAACTAAAAAAAGCTCTTAATAAATAGGGAGTGCCTTCTATAAAATCTTTTAGATTTATTATACTTGTTTATAGGTGTGTTGGCATGCAAATAGGCACATAAAAAGAACACTAATGAAAAAAGATGAAATACAATTTACAAAAGAAACAAATGAATACATATTATCTGTTTCTTTAAGAGAAAATGAAAATTTGAAACTATTAAGATTTGAAACTGAAAAAGACCCAAATTCGATAATGCAAATACCACCTGAACAAGGACAATTTATGTCATTCCTAATAAAAATGATTAATGCAAATAAAATACTTGAAATAGGAACATATACAGGTTATAGCACATTATGTTTTGCTTTATCTATTCCAGATAATGGAAAGGTAATAACTTGCGATATTAATAAAGAATGGGCTGAAATTGGAGAAAAATATTGGAGAAAAGCCAAAGTTGATAACAAAATTGACCTAAAAATTGCCCCCGCAATAGAAACTCTAACTGAATTAATAAAAAATGGAGCTAGTAATTCATTTGATTTTATATTTATTGACGCTGATAAAATCAATTATGAAAAATATTATGAAAAATCAATACAATTAGTACGAAAAGGCGGAATTATAGCAATTGATAATGTTTTACTTTTTGGCTCTGTTATTAATCCAAGTAGTTTAAGTCAAGAATTAAAAGAAAGAATTAGTAATGAAGATATTTTAACAATGCAAAATCTTAATATGAAAATAAAAGAAGACAAAAGGGTAGATATTAGCATGTTACCAATTGCAGACGGATTAACATTGGTGAGAAAAAAATAGAATGAATTGGATATTTATAATATTAATTTTAATCATATTAATCTACTTGTTTAATCATCATTTACATAAAAGGAGATTAAAAAAAATAGAATTATTAAATGAAAAATGGGGAAAACAAAAAGAAAATGAATATTTTGACTTTGAGGCAATTGAGCAATATTTTGTAAATACGACTAAAAAAGAGCAAGCATATCATGTAATTTCCGACCAAACTAATAATGATTTAGATATAAATGAGATATTTAAATTTATTGATAGAACCAGTTCAAAAATAGGACAACAATACCTTTATTACAAAATAAGAACAATTAAAAGTCAAGAAGAATTGCATAGCTTTGATAAACTTGTTAGTTTATTTAAAAATGATGATAAACTCAGACTCAATTGTCAAATGGAATTATTAAAATTAAATACAAATTCTTCGTATGATTTAGAAAAACTAATAAATGAAGTTGCAATTACAAAGCCTAATTTCTACAAGTTTCTATTACCACTTTCCTTATTTTCTATACTATCTATAATAGTTGGATTTTTTTATCCTATTGTTTTTTTACTTTTAATGCCTCTTTTTTTTATAAACACAGTATTGCACTATAAAACAAAGAATTATATAAGGTATTATTTAAGTGCCGTTTCACAATTAAATAGAACTTTAAAAGTAAGTAAAAGAATAATCTCGAATCATAAAATAAAAGAATATTTTACCGACTTGACTTTTATTAAAGAAATAAGTGAAATTAGTTTTAAAACATTATTTATTTCTTTTGAAAAGCAATTGGGTAATGAATTTGCCGCACTTTTTTGGTTAATTATAGAACTAATTAAAATACAATTTAATATTGAGGCTATAATTTTTTATAGTTTTATTGATGACATCATTACAAAGAAGGAAAATATTGATAAAATGTTTTGTTTTGTTGGCAAAATTGATAGTGCAATATCAGTAGCATCTGTATCATTTAGAAATGATAATATCTGCAAGCCCAGATTTGTTGATACAAAAGAAATTACAATTAAAAATATGCTACATCCTTTAATTGATGATTGTATTCCTAATGATATTACCTTGCAAAATAAAAGTTTGTTGCTTACAGGCTCAAATATGTCAGGAAAAACAACATTTATAAGAATGCTTGCAATAAATAGTATTTTAAGTCAAACATTAAATATTGCGTTTGCATCAGAATTTTCAATACCATATTACAAAGTTTATTCATCAATAAGAATAGAAGATAATTTATTGGAAAATACAAGCTATTATTTAAAAGAAGTTTTAACAATTAGAGATTTTATTGAGATTTCAAAAGCAAA
>CAZRWZ010000166.1:0-6411 GCA_964603745.1 uncultured Bacteroidaceae bacterium
TATAAAAATAATAGCCGAAACAGTAGTAAATATGAACATTGTAGCCCGCATAAAAATTAGAAGTAACTTGAAAAATTCTGCTTCCGAAATCGGCTACTATTCTTATACAAACCGTTTTTAATTTATAAATATTTCAATTGTGATAAAAAAAAGACCCCTCAGTGAGAACTGAGGGGTACTAACCCATGAGAAAAATTATATTTGCACTACAAATGTACGATATTTTTTTAGTAAAGTAAAATTAAAATACAATTATTATTATAATTTAACTTATTTTTTCTTTTTTACTGCTTTATTTTTTACAGGTTTTGTTGTTTTACCTGTATCTTGATTAGCAATAATATCCTTACATTCATCTAGTGTTAAATCTTTAGCAATAAGCTTTTTAGATATTTTGTAATTTTTCTTATTATACTTTATATATGGTCCCCAACGTCCATTTAAAACTTCAATACCTTCGCTGTCGAAAATATTAATAATTTTTTCTCTGTCAGCTTTTCGTTTTTCTTCAATTAGCTCAATTGCTCTGTCTAATTCTACGGTGTAAGGGTCGTCTATATCTTTCTTAAGAGAAACAAATTTGCTGTCGTGGCGGATATACGGACCAAAACGACCAATTGCTGCAACAACTTTTTTATTTTCGTATTCACCTAAATCTCTTGGTAGTTTAAATAATTCTAATGCTTGCTCAAGACTAACATCTTGCATAGAAGTTCCTTTAGGGATACCTGCAAATGTTGGTTTTTCGGCATCAGGATTTTCTTTCTGCTCTTCTCTAGAAAGTGTTTCGCCTAATTGAACCATTGGTCCGTAGCGTCCTATTTTAACATAAACAGGTTTTCCTGTTTTAGGGTCTTTTCCTAAAAGTTTTTCTCCGTTATTTCTTTCAGAGTTTTCTAGGGTATCTTCAACAATTTTGTGGAAAGGGAAATAGAAATTCTTTAACATTTCTGTCCAAGAATATTTTCCGTGAGCTATTAAATCGAATTCCTCTTCAACTTTTGCAGTGAAATTATAGTTTAAAACATTTTCGAAATGAGAAACTAAAAAGTCGTTTACAACAATTCCGATATCGGTAGGGAAGAGTTTAGCTTTTTCGTAGCCAAAGTTTTCGCTTATTGTATTTTCAACAACGCTGTTATCTTTAATAGTTATTTGTATAATATTACGTTTCTTTCCTTCTCTGTCTTCTTTAACAACATATTCTCTGTTTTGTATAGTAGAAATTGTTGGTGCATAAGTAGATGGACGACCAATTCCTAGTTCTTCCATTTTCTTTACTAAACTTGCTTCTGTATATCTTGCCGGATGATGAGAGAATTTTTGAGTAGCTGCAATAGATTGCATATCCAGATTATCGCCTTTTTCTAGTTTTGGCAACATTCCTTGTGTTACCTCATTATTATCTTCGTCATCGTTAGATTCCATATAAGCTTTAAGGAAACCTTCAAATTTAAGAACTTCGCCAGTAGCAGTAAAACTATATTCTGATTTACTTACATTAATTTTAGCAACAGTTTTTTCAAACTCGGCTTCTGCCATTTGTGTTGCAAGAGTTCTTTTGCGAATTAAATCGTAAAGTTTAATTTCGTTTGCAGGTCCTTTAATTTCTTTTTTATCGATATATGTAGGACGAATTGCCTCGTGAGCTTCTTGTGCTCCTTTAGATTTTGTTGTAAATTTTCTTACTTTAACAAACTTCTCACCGTATTCTTTTTTAATTTCGCTAACTGCAGTATTAACAGCTAAGCTCGAAAGATTTACAGAGTCAGTTCTCATATATGTAATATGCCCTGCCTCGTAAAGCTTTTGTGCAACCGACATTGTTTGTGCCACAGAAAAACCAAATTTTCTACCAGCTTCTTGTTGCAATGTTGAAGTTGTGAAAGGTGCAGCAGGTTTTCTTTTGCTTGGCTTAACACTTACTTCGTTAACTGTAAAATCTGAATCTTTACAAGCTTCAATAAATTGTTTTGCAGTTTCTTTAGTATCAAAATTTTTAGCTACATCTGCTTTAAATTCAATATTTCCTTGTTTTGGATTTTTGAAAAAACCAGTTGTTTTGTAAGTTTCTTTCGATTTATATTCTTGTATTTCTTTTTCTCTTTCAACAATTAATCTAACAGCTACAGATTGAACTCTACCTGCCGAAAGCGATGGTTTAACTTTTCGCCAAAGTACAGGAGATAATTCAAAACCAACTAATCTGTCTAAAATTCTTCTTGCTTGTTGCGAATTAACAAGGTTAAGGTCTATATCTCTAGGTGTTTCAATAGCATTTAGTATTGCACTTTTTGTAATCTCATGAAAAACAATACGTTTTGTTTCTTTCTTTTCTAAATTTAATACTTGATATAAATGCCAAGCAATTGCCTCTCCCTCGCGGTCCTCATCGGCCGCTAGCCATACTACATCTGCCGATTTAGCTAATTTTTTAAGTTCTGCAACAATTTTTTTCTTGTCGGTAGGGACTTCGTAATTGGGCTCAAAATCTTTTTCAATATCTATTCCAAAGTCTTTTTTTGCAAGGTCTCTTACATGACCAAAACTTGACTTTACTGTATATCCTTCGCCCAAAAATTTTTCTATTGTTTTTGCTTTCGCAGGGGACTCAACTATTACTAAATTATTAGCCATAAACACTTGTTTTTGAATTTGCAAAGTAAATTAAATTAATCTGATTTTTCAAATAGATTTTTCAAATACTTTATAACACATTATTTATCAATAATTTGCTTTGTTTATTTTATACTTAAATCAAAGTAATTTAAAAATTGAACAGTTTATAAATATCATTTCCAACAGCAAAAACCATTAAACTTAACAAAATAACCATTCCAACAATTTGTGCTTTTTCCATAAAATTGTCAGAGAATTTTTTACCGCTTATTGCTTCAATGGTTAAGAAAATTACATGACCGCCATCAAGTGCCGGTATTGGTAACATATTCATAAATGCAAGTATCATTGAAATTAAACCTGTTATTTTCCAGAAACGAAACCAATTTCCCCAATCGGCACCATATATTTTTGCCATTCCGATAGGTCCTTGTAAGGAGTCTTGTGCTTTTTCTTTTCCTTGAAAAATCTTTTTAAAACCTTTGATATTAACAATAATTGACATAATGGCTTCGTCAATTCCATATTTAACAGCTTCGCCAAAAGAATATTCTTTAACTGCATAAGAATTATTACTTGCAATTCCAATTTTTCCAAAACTATCAATTTCTAATTTAATAGGTATTTCTGTTTTATTACGTATTATTATTGCATCAAGAGTTTTTGTTCTGTTTGTATTTAATATCTCACTAAATTGTCCAAAAGTCTCAATTGGTTCATTATTTATTGATAAAAATTTATCATTTACCAGTAAACCAGATTTTTTTGCAGTACCATCTTCTAAAATACTATCAACAATAAAATTATGGTTATATTCATTAAATATAGGAAAACCTTTGCTTTTTAAACTTCGATATGTTGTATCGGGAACATTAATGTTTAAAATTTTGCCGTTTCGTTCAACCTGTATTTCTGCTCCAAAAAGTACATCAATTGATGTTGCATCAATAAAACGATCAATCTTTTTCCCGTTTACGGATATTATTTTATCGCCTGTTTTAAAGCCAATTGCTCTTCCTGTTTCGTAGGCGTAAATTCCATCTTTGTTTACCTCGCTAGTAGGGATATAACCCTTAGTGTAGTGTAGGTTAATGAAAATGAATATGATGAAACCAACAATAATATTCATTACAACACCACCAACCATAACAATTAATCGTTGCCATGCTGGTTTAGAGCGAAATTCCCATGGCTCGGCAGGTTTTTTCATTGCCTCTTTGTCCATAGATTCGTCTATCATTCCCGATATTTTTACATATCCGCCAAGAGGCAACCAACCAATACCGTATTCGGTATCGCCTTTCTTAAATTTGAATAGTTTTATTCCCCAAGCATCAAAAAATAAATAAAATTTTTCTACTCTTATCCCAAATGCTCTTGCAGCTATGTAATGTCCAAACTCGTGTAATATCACTAAAAGTGATAAACCCATTATCAACTGCACTGCCATTATTAATCCGTTCATATCTTGTATTTACTTATTTTTATTAATTAATTCTAAAGTCTTTATTCTGGTATAATTATCAATCTCAATTAAATTACTGATATCAGCTTTTTGTATATTTTCAGAATTTTCTACAATATTAGAAACAATTTCTGATATCTGTGTAAAACTAATCTTTTTGTTTAAAAAATTATCTACAGCAATTTCGTTTGCTGCATTCATTACGCAAGCTAAACTTCCGCCTTCATTCATTACATTGTATGCTAATTTCAGCGATGGAAATTTATCGTAATCAGGTTTATGAAAGTTAAGAGTGGGGTGGTCGAAAATATTAAATTCCTCGAATTCAGGCGAAATTCTGTATGGATAAAACAGAGCATATTTAATAGGTACTCTCATATCGGGCAAACCTATTTGGGCTTTTACCGAGCCATCGTCAAACTTTACCATCGAGTGGATAATAGATTCGGGGTGTATTACTATTTCGATATTTTCGGGTTTTACGTTAAAAAGCCATTTTGCCTCAATTGCTTCTAAACCTTTGTTCATTAAGGTAGCAGAGTCTATTGTAATTTTGTTCCCCATTTGCCAACGTGGGTGATTTAGTGCCTGCTCTATAGTAACTTTTTGTAGTTCTTCTGCCGAAAAATTTCTAAAAGGTCCGCCCGAAGCGGTTAAATATATTTTGTTTATTTTGTTGGCATTTTCTCCCGTAAGGCATTGGAAAATTGCCGAATGCTCAGAATCTACAGGTATTATCGAAGAATTATTTTCTTGTAATAGTTTATTGATTATCTCACCTGCAACAACCATTGTTTCTTTGTTTGCAAGAGCTATTTTTTTACCTGCTTTTAGTGCAGCAATTGTTGGCAACAGCCCCGAAAATCCTACCATAGCCGAAAGTACAACATCTATATTGTCAGAAATTACATAATCTTCTATAGATTTTGAACCTGCAAAAACTTTGATGCCTTCGCTGAATAGTGCATCGTTAAGCTCTGTGTATTTATCTTCGTCGGCAATTATAACGGTATTTGCATCAAACTCAATAGCTTGTTTTGTTAGCAAATCTGTATTGCTTTTTGCTGTAAGTAATTCTACACTAAATAAATCTTGGTGCATTTTAATTACTTCGAGAGTTTGCTTACCGATGGAACCGGTTGAACCTAATATGGCTATGTTTATTTTTTTATTCAAAGTTGATATATTCTTCTGGGTTAATTGCTTGTCCGTTGTTCCATAACTCGAAATGAAGATGAGGTCCAGAAGTTTCGTAACCTGTATTGCCTATAATTGCTATTACTTGTCCTTTTTCTACATACTCTCCAAGTTCTACATTTACTGATGATAGGTGTTTGTAAACCGATAAAATATTATTGTTGTGCTGGATATAGATTGTATTACCTGCTTCTAATGTGCTGCCAATAAATACTATATGACCACTTAGAACTGATACTATTGGCGAATTTAGTTTGTTTACAATATCAATAGCATAATGTTTTTTTGTTAAATTAAATTTGCTTGTGATAATACCATTTACAGGTTTTATAAAGTCTGTTTGATTTAAATTGTAATTAGAAATTTGTTTTTTAGATAAGCTTAATAAATATTTATCTTCGCTTTCTATTTGTTTTCTTAATATAGAATCTTCTTTGGATTTTTGAATTTCTATTTTTTTATAATTTAAAGAAGTATCTCGTGGAGTGTTGCTAACGTAATTTTCTGGTATCCCACCAGATAATATTATTTTTAAATTATCAAGATATTTGTTTTTTTTGTCTAACTCAATGCTTATAGAATCTATCTTGGCTTCGTTCTCAATAATATTTTGCATCATATCGCCATCGGGATAACCGGGAATAAACTCTCTTAATGGTGTGTATGCAATAACAGATGTAATAATAATTGTTATTATTACAACTATAACACCAATTGCCGAAAAAACATTTAAACGCGATAAACGCATTGTAAATACTTCTTCGTAGGTGTTTTCGTTTAGTACAGCAAACCTGTATTTATCACGAATTCTTTTCCAAAAACTTCTTTTTTGTTGTAATGCCATATTGTTTACACAAACATAATAAAGTTTGCAAAGATAGTTAAAGTATCTAAAGTTAGAAAGTTTAAAGTTTGTAAATTGTTAAATTGTTCTATTGCTCTATGGTTCTATTGTTAAACTTTAAATTAAGAATTAAAAATTAAGAATTAAAAATTAAGAATTAAGAATTAAAAATTAAGAATTAAAAATTAAGAATTAAAAATTAAAAATTAAGAATTAAAAATTCTATTGCTAATTACTAATTACACATTACTAATTGCTAAATGGTTCTATTGCTAATCTTAAATTT
>CAZRWZ010000167.1:0-6303 GCA_964603745.1 uncultured Bacteroidaceae bacterium
TAAGTTATCGCATAATATAAAGTTTTCCCCACGATTTTTTAAAGAATTTATCGGTATTAGTTCCTGTATTGCGTTTATCTATATTTTCACCGTTTATTTTTGTTCTCACTCTATAAAAATATACTCCATTTGCAAGTCGGTCGCCATACATATCTCTACCGTCCCAAGCATAATCTGTTATGTTTCTTCCTATACGAATTTGCCCAAGTTCGTCGAGTGTAATAACTTTAACAAGTTTTCCGCTAATTGTCATAATTTCTATTGTAAACTCATCGGGCAAAACGCTACCCGAAAGTGTAAACACCCAACGTGTTGATGTGGAAAATGGATTTGGGTAATTGAATATATCGGTAATTGTAGATTTATTTTCAATTGTAAACGAAACAATATAGTCGTATTTTCCGCTTTCGTTGCCACTAATATCAACAGCCGAAACTCGTAGTTTATAAACTCCATCGGGCAAAGTGTTTGGTGTGTACAGCAACTTGCAAGAATTGTTTGGTAACTGTGCAGGACTCCATAATAATTGCTGATTTCCTAAACTATCTAATTCTGTTATTAAAATTTCATCGGTGTTAAATGGTGTTTTCAGATAAAGTTTGAACACATCGGGATTATTAAGCTCTAAAAATTTATTTTCATCTTTTAAACTGATTAAAATTTCGGGTTTTGCCGAAATCAAATCACCATCTAAAATGTGCATACCACTAAAAGTAACATCTAATAGCGGATTTTCATTATCTTGACGAACATAAAAATATTTTTGTACAATATTATTAAAATGATATTGCTCTAATTGGTCGTAATGCCCTGTGGTTTCGTTAATAGGATTTATTTCTGCCCAAATACTATTTAATCCGGGATAACCGTGAGTGTTAAAACTAATTGTGTCGAGTAAAATATCACCAGAAGGGTGAGTGCGGCAGCGTTTAGATTTTAGTAGCGAAATATTATTGTTATGGTCTTTCAAATAATAATTTATCAGCAAACTGTCCATATCGTAAGCACTAACATTTTTTGTAGCTACTGCAAAAACTACATCATCACCTTCGTCCAGAGTATCTTTATAAAAAACAAAACCACTTTCTGGGTCAATTGCAGTTTCGGGTACTATATCGTACATTAGTTGCCATTTATTTAGTTGCGATGGAGTGTTGTTTGTGTCGTCTTGCGAAAACATTTCCATTTTTATATATGGATATTGATTTGCATCAATAAGGTTATTTAAATTTAAAATTTCGGCATTACTTGTTGATATTGTATCAATTAACAGCGATGTATTTCCTGATAAATCGAGTCCGTAAATTTTTAATAATGTAGAATCGTAGCTTGGCGTTTCAGAAAAATTCCATTGCCATTTTATTTTATTCCAATTTGTTGATGGTCCGGCAATTTCTGAAATAATATTACCATAATTAAAATTAATATATAAATCTTTTTCAAAATTAATTATATCGTTTGCCGATGTTCCAATAATTTCTGTTCCTGTGCTTTGTTTTCCTTTTTGGATATAAAATATAAATGGATAATTATTAGGTATAAATCTAACACTTGTGCCAAAATATAATGTTTCGAACTCGTTATATAATCTTTCGGGCCATTGTTGGAAATTACCATTCCATATATTATAGAAAATAATGTGCATTCCGTTGGGTATGGCATGTAAAAAATCTGCAATATTTTCGTAACCTAAGCTATCTGCCGGAAATAAAAAGTAGCGGTCGGTTCTGCTACGTGAATAGCATTTAGGATAATCTTTATGTCCGAAATCTGCAATATCAGAGCTCCAAGGCACTAAGTTTGATGAGTCTATAACTGCTATTACTAAAACAGAGCCACCTCCACAAGTTCCATAATCGCCATAGCCTTCAATATAATATTTTATATCGTATGTTTCGGCTTCGGAAGGAGAACCTATATTGTGGCAAATTATTTTTTTTGGTGATGTAACAAAATCGAAATTGCGATTAGGTCTGTTATAATCAATAAAATTATAATTATTATTTTTAAACTGAAAAAAATGTGCCTGCGACCAACCAGTTTGCCCAGGAATATAAATAAAAGAACTTTCTGACCATTCATTTGTTCCTTGTTTAGCTACTCGCCAATAATATACTTTATTTGGCTCTAAACTAAAAGGCAAGGTCCATTGGATAACACCTCCGCCGTGTGTAATTTGTGTTTCTTTTTTAAAAGGGCTATCATAAGTATCAAGTGTATCTAGCTGAATTGTTGATGTTTGAATATCAATAAAAGGGTCGGCTGTTGAGGCTTTTAATGTTACGGTGTCATTCGGATAAATTGCGAATTTATAAGGCCAAATTGGAGATAGATTGCTTGATTTTATATTTACATAAGAACAAGCATTGTTGTTTGTTTCGTCTAATTCATCAATTTGAGAAAGGGCATCGGCTTTTGCACAAAAAGTATTTAAACCTATACCATTTATTTTATCAATAGGAAATTTAATATTAAATGTATCTTTATATAAAATACCTGGAATATTAACAGCTTTTACGGTATCGCTACCATCGGCAAATGTTCTGGTAATTTCTAATACAAAGGTGTCGAGGGTGGCTTTGCCAATATTTGTAATAACTATATTTACATTAAAACTATCTATTTCTGTAGATAATATATTTGGATTAAAACTTATATCAGCTGTTGTTAGGATAAGGTCTGGCTTTTCGGCAAAATTTAAAATTATGCTAGGGTCTCCGTGCAAAGAAACTTCTAAACAGGTTGTTTCAATGTATTTATTATTAGGATACATATTTTCTAGTGTACTGAAAGAATTTTGAATGATTTTGCCAAGCGAATTCCCGTAATTTTTATATGAGATGTTTTTATAAATCTCGGTAGATAATGCGTTTAAATATGTAGGATAACCTAAATCTACACTTGCAAAATAAGCAATAGCTCCTTTGTCTTTTATCAAAACCCACTTTTCGCTTGGTGTATTGCCACTTGTAGATAAATGAAAATCGCCTGTTAAACAGGAGTTTGCCATCATAAAAGGATATTTTCCTTTGTTGCTATATGCCGAAGGGTCATCAATATTTTGGTCGAATCCGTTTGAAGAACCATGTCCAAAAAAGTTTATAATACTTACTCCATTATTAATTAAATTTCTGATGGAATCGGTTTGTGTTATTTGAATTGGGGCTGAGTTAGTTTTAAGAAATGTGTGAGTAAATCCTCCAAAAAGTGTATCGGCTAAAATATTTTCGTAATTATTTAAATACGAAGCAAATGCAGATTGTTCGCTTGCAGTACTACCACCACCAAAATGAATTGCTTGTTTTCTCCAATCGGCAGCATTAGTATTGTCATAATCAATTAATTTATCTAAATATATTTCAACATCAGTAATGTTTTTTGCAGCTATTCTACCAACAGGAATATATGGTGTTACAAAGCCGGAGTTTTTAATATTTACAGTAAATAAATTATCGCTCGAAGGATTTCCATACGAAGGAACTAGCGTTTTTTCATAATTGTTTGTATTGTTACGATACAATCTTGCATGTAGCGATTTGCCAATTAATAAAAGACCTTTTGGCTTTTCGGTGTAGATATCGGAAATATATTCTATAAAATATCTTATTGCTAAGGGGTGTTTCTCTATTCCGTAAGAAAATTGTTGATATAAATCTTCAATATCTACAAGTAGAGTTTTAAATCCAATGGAATTTTTATAAGAAACATATTGGTTAACTTCTGCAAATAGTTTTTTGTTAGAAATTATTATTAAATTGGAATTGAAACCACTTGTTGCATAATTTATAAAGTTTACTTTCTTAACTTTTGTGATGTTATTTACATTGTTAGCATCAATAATTAAATAATTGCGTTCTATTAATCCATTTGGAGCTACAAATCTTATTTTGTTAGATATCGCATATGAGTTTATTATGCTTTTAGTGGTTAGGTCGTAGATAATAACAGAATCTACAGCAAAATTACTAATCTCTACAGCATCTTTTGTGTTATCGGTTTGTTGTATTTTAAAACGGAAAAAACTTTTGTTCTCAAAATCTAAATTATGCGAATATTCTGCTTCTATATGCGATATTGCTTGTCTATCAACAGAAGAACCTTCATAATTAGCCGAGAAATGTAAGTTGATGCTTCCTGATGTAATTTCTGATACAGGGATATTAAATTCTGGTTTCACAAGATTATATCCAACAAATTGAGTATCAACATAGGTAACAGAATTGTAATTTATTTTTAGATGATGTTGCAACACAGAGTTTATATTAGTTCCAGGAGTTCCGGCTACTACTGTTTTTATTTTTACATCACGATTGTTTGTGTAATTATTAATTGCAATGCCTCTTATTCTTGGGTGTTCCTGAATAAAAGAATGAGCGTCGAACCAACCTTCGCCTTGTGTGTAGCGTGGGTTTGCTGCTGCATAATAATATAATTCTGTAAATTGATTTACTGTGTTTTTTATACAATAATCTATAAGCGGATAAGATGAAAATGCTGTATCGGTTTCTATATTTAAACGTAGTTTTTGTGTTGGCGAAACTTTCCAAGTAAGAAAATAATTTATTGTATCGTTTATATAGCTGTAATGTGGATTTGCCAAAAAATCGGGATTAGCAAACATTCCTGTATCAAGCCATGCATTGTTTGGCTTAGCATAAAATTCTATATAATCACCAGAATCGAAAGTAAAATCATTTTCGCCACTAACAAGGATATATTGTTCTTCGCCACGAGCAAATATTTGCAAATTTTTTGGGTTTATACTTGCAAATTCTGCATCAATACTTACTAAATAATTGCGGTCTATTCTGTAAATTCCTTCTTCGCTAATAGGAAATTTAAAATATTTTTGATTAAAATTTATCCAAGAATTACTGTAATTTTGTGCAAATAAAGAACTTGCAAATAGTATAAAAATATATGATAGTAGTTTCTTAGTCATTCTCAACAAAAAATAATTTATAAAGATACAAATTTTTATGTTTTATGTTGAATTATTTATTTCAACTAATGAATTTTATGTTTTTTTGTATCGAAAATAGTTTGTTGTTTGAAAAAATGCTAATTTTCTACACCAGACACTTGAGTTTATAGATAAGCTCTATTTAGGGTCTGTCTATAAAGTCAAGAGATTGAACTATAAACTCTAAGTAATTAATTATTCAACCCAAGCTTTAAGATAATTTTGAATTTCTTCTAATTTAACAGAGGTTTTATCGTAGTCTATCTTCATAGGAATAATATTATCAAGCGAAGGAATATTTTCAGGAACTCGAACTCCTTTGTGCAAAGGCATTTGTGCACAAGATTTTGCAAGTTTTGCTTCTGTTTCTTTGTTTAACAGATAATCAATAAGCATTTTACCATTTTTGTTATTTGGCGAATTTTTTATTAAACAAACAGCATTTGGCATTATTAAACTACCAAAACCGCTCTTTTGGTCAAGAAATACAATCCCTATATTTGCAGCTTCGTTTATTGCTTCGTAGGCATCATCGGTATCGGTTAAACCGCAAGCAATTTCGCCCAAAACAACTCTTTTTTTAACATCACCATTGCTTGTGGCAATTACAGGTTTGTTAAGTTTTAAATCGGCAAGAAATTGCTTTGCTTTTTCATTACCCAAAACAGAAAAAATTGCTGCAAAATGAAAAGTAGTTGTACCAAACAATGGGTTTGCAATAGCAAATCTACCTTTATATTTCGGCTTTGTTAAATCGAAAATAGATTTTGGTATATTTTGTTCATTCATAGAATCTTTATTGTAAATCAAAACTCTTGCACGTGCCGAAAAACCTATCCAATAGTTATCCGTATCTTTAAAAATAGGATTAATACCTTTTGCCATTTCCGATTGATATGCAGTGGTTATTCCTTTGTTTTTGAGTACAATTGTTCTTATTGGATCTCCACTCCAAAAAACATCGCATTGCGGATTGTTTTTTTCGGCAATCAAACGGTTTAAAACTCCTGTTGATTTTGTTTCTTCGGTATCGAAAACCGTTTTTACCTTAATACCTGTTTTTTTCTCAAAATCTTTTAATATTGGCTCAGAAAAAATCTGATCAACACTTGTGTAAACAATAATTTCTTTTTGATTATTATTGCACGAGACTATAAATAAGGTAATTATACTAATAATGATTATATTTTTCATGTATTTATATTTTATGTAGCTTTTAATTAATTATTTGCTTAAGATTAACAAAAATAGCAAATAATACCATTTATATTCAAACCACAAAGCTTTTTCGGTTTTTCCACTTTTTCTTTTTCCTTTTTTATTTGTTTAAATTTATAAGC
>CAZRWZ010000168.1:0-6214 GCA_964603745.1 uncultured Bacteroidaceae bacterium
CAAGGATATAATAAAAAGAATTACTTTTGCAATTATGAAAAAAGAACTTACCCAATTTATCGATACTTACAAAAAATCTTTAGAAAACGATAATTTTATAAAATTGGTTATATCAAAACCTAAGCAAAAAAACAACGACTTAAAAAAGATTAGTCTTCAGATAGTTGAAATAAAAAATGAGTTAAAATTAAAATTTGTTTATACTCATAAGACTAAAGATATTACAAAAAACTTCTCTATTGAAGATAATATTGAAGAAATATTAAAATATTTAGCCATAGATTTCCGACAAGCAAATTTGTTTACTAGCGAAAATGATTTCACTCTTATGTTAAATAAAAAAATGGAAGGAACAATTATTAAGAATAAAGCTAGTTTGCAGAAACCAAAATCGAAAGAACATAACAAACAGAAGAAAAGATATATTAAACCACACAATAAATATTTGCAAGAGCTTGATGTTGTTAATAATAAATGGGAAGTGCGTCCAACTATGCTTGATAAATTTAAGCAGATAAATAAATATATAGAAACTGTAGAAAATATTATAAATTCATCAGAGTTAAAGAATAAAAAGCAACTTAAAATTGTTGATATGGGCTCTGGCAAAGGGTATCTCACTTTTGCTATTTACGATTATCTTACAAAAACATTAAATATAGATTGCAAAATAATTGGAGTAGAACAAAGACCTGATTTAGTTAAACTTTGTAATAAAATTGCCGAAAATAATGACTTTGTGGGTTTGTCGTTTAGCGAAGGAACAATTGACAATTACGAAACAAAAAAAATTGATATTTTAATTGCATTGCATGCTTGCGATACTGCAACCGATGATGCAATTTTTAATGGTATTAGCTCCAATGCTTCAATAATAATTACTGCTCCTTGTTGCCACAAACAGGTACGGAAACAGTTTAAAGTTGATAATGAATTAAAAGAAATTACACAATTTGGGATTTTAGAAGAACGACAAGCCGAAATTTTAACAGATACAATTCGTGCTTTAGTTTTAGAATCGCAAGGATATAAATCGCAAGTGTTTGAGTTTATTGCTGATGCTCATACTCATAAAAATGTTATGGTAGTTGGTACAAAAAAGACTAAAAAAACTGACAGCAAAAAATACTTGAATAAGATTGAAGAACTTAAAAATACTTTTGGCATTGAATATCAGTATCTTGAAAAAAAGATAAAAGAGAAATAGTCTTTGCTTAAAACACTAATAGTTAGAATTTTAGGTAGCAATCGAAAGGATTAATTGTGCAAGTATTTTAAATTGTTTTTTTTATCTTAATATCTTTCATTTAGTTTTTTATAAATTACACCTTAATTCATCCTACTATTTTTATCAGAAAAGATTACCAAAAGACTATCCATATAAAGTAAAATCTCAACTATTGTTTTAAAAGGTTTTCTGAAAATTTGCTTTGGTTTAGATACTTTTGAAATTATTGATGGCAAAGCAGAAAAAGCTAATCCCAAAGAATTATAAAGCTTAGAAAACCCACGTTTATATAAAACTGTTTTTACAATTGGGTTTCGTAATTCTACACTTATTGATGAAAATCCAAGTATCACAATAATTGCACGAACCGACATATTTAATCCAATAAATAAACCTTCTAAATTAAATAATGAGCTGTCTTCTGGTTTTACATAAAACAATGAAGCCAAGATAGTTAGAATTACTAATTGCAGCCATAAGAATGGACGTTTAAACTGTCTAAAAGCATTTTTATATCTTATTGAATTAAATATGATATAACCAAACGCGAACACTGAACCATAAACCAAACCATAGTAATTTATTATTATCATTCCTGAAATTACCAAAGTAATATTTAGCCAAAGTAATAGAACAGAAAATTTTTGATGTTTGTTAAACCCGAAAAAACTATCAGCTTCTGAAAAATCAATTTTTTCATTAATAGTAGCTGTTTGTTTCTGTTGTTTTGCTTTTTGCCCGATTATATAACCCGTTACAGCTGCAAATATCCCCAAAAAAATATAAATACTTGTTAAAACAATTAGAGCATCAACAGGATTTATGTTTTTGGCATGTAAATGTTTCATGGCATAACTATATAAGTTTGCAAGAATTTTTACAGAATCCCAACCATAAATAATAAGCAAGGTTAACAGTTTATGTAACAAAGCACTTAAAACAGCCATTGCACCTGCAACAGTGTATCCAAAAATATTTCTTCCGAAAATATAAATAAATATTTCCAAAAGAACAGCTTCAAAAAATATTCCTGTCATAGGTCCTAAAATAACAGCAGATGGCGATATTGATTTCATTAACGCACATATTAACCCTGCACGCCAAATCAAACCTGTTTGATTCCACAACTGAAGTACAGCAACAATAAAAACAACAGTAAAAACAGCAAGTAAAGTTCCTGCAAAAGGCAATTGTAAATTATGAAAAAAACTCCCCATAATTATCTCAACAGAAGCCCATAAACTACCTATTACTGCCGCTTTCAACCAAACACCTTGTTCTTTCATAATATTTTAAGGAAACTTCTAAAAATTAGTTTTTCAACACTATTTTCATGTTTTTTTTAGAAATAATTGATAAATTCATATTTCCCTTATCATTTTTTGTTTTTATACAACAAAATAAATACAAGAATAGCAATCAGAAGAGCAATAACACTTAAGGTTAAAATAAGATTAAAGTTTGATTTTATCTTAAAGTTAGGAATTTTCTTATCATTTTTAAATTTTAAACTATCAGTATTTTTTAATACTGTTTGAATAGATAAAGAATCTTGATATTGTTCTATACTATCATTAAGATGAATATAACGTACACGATAATATTCTGCTTTTTTAGTGTCATTTTTAAGTTTATATAAATCTGACATATATTTATAAAAATATGCTCTATTTTTTACATATTCTTTATGTTTCGATAAATCAAGTCCTTTTTGACCATAAACAATTGCTTGGTCAATTTTTTCTTGAGCAATATAACAATCAATCAAATTAATATATGTCAACATTAAACCATTATTATCTTTTTGTGTTTTTTTTAATGGTATTGCCATACTAAAATATTTTTCGGCTAATTCAAACTTTTTTTGTAAAGAATATACCATTGCAATATTATTATATGCAATAGAGAGACCTTTTTCATCTTTTAAAATATTTTTTAAATAAATAGCTTTTTTAAAATATTTTATTGCAGTTTCATAATTCTTTAAATCCCTTTCTATAATTCCTATATTAACATACAAATGTGTTAATTTCATTTTGCTACCTTGTTCTTCGAGAATTAAGGCTGCTTTTTTAAAATTTTTTAACGCTTGTTCATTATCACCAATTGCATTTTTTAATAAGCCTATATTATTATAACAACCCGCAGCAGATGATTTGTTATTATTTTTAAGATATAATCTTAATGCTTGTTCCCAATTTTCAGCTGATTTTTGCAAGTTGCCTTGATAATAATATGTTATACCAATACTATTATACACCTCTCCTAATGTTACTTCATCATTTACATCTAAAAGATAAGAAATTGATATGTTAAAGCTTTCTAATGCCTGTACGTAATTACCACTATCTGCTTGCGATATCCCTTCTAGTTTATATGATATTCCTATTAATTTTTTATTTTTAGATTTTAGTGCATTCTCAAGTGCTAAAGAACTATAGTTTCCAAAAAATTGATTGTTATTATTTAAGCTATCGCATATTTTTATATAAACCTTAGCTTTTTGTTCTGTTGTTTTGGCATTATATAATAAGATATCTTCATTAATCCCAAAAGACAGATTAATAATAAAAATTAATAATATTAGAAATAGTTTATTCATTATCGCTTAATGCCCACTCTGCATATGAGTTGGCTGTTTCATAAAGTTTAACACTAAAAAGTTTTATATAGCTAGGTAAATTTTGTTTTATTATTTCTACAAAATCTAAAACCATATTTTCGCATGTAGGTTGATAATTTGTATAATGTTTTCTTGAAAATAATTCTGATAAATTTTCAAATGAAGATGTATCGGTATCTTTATTTAAAATTATTGAATGATCGTATTTTTTAATAATTTGGTTATTTACAATATTTTTTAAATCTCCAAAATCGAAAACCATTCCATATTTTGGATTATTTCTATCAGAAATAGGCTCTCCAACAATTGTAACAAATAATTTGTACGAATGACCATGTATATTTTTGCACAAACCATCGTAACCCAAAAGTGCATGAGCTGCTTCAAATTTAAATTCTTTTGTTACTCTAATTTTAGACATTTTTCTCTTTATTTAATACTTTAATAGCCTTCTTAATTGTTTTATCTGTTCTATGAATTATTGGGTAAAACCCTTCATCATCAAAAATATTTCTAATAATAAACCCCTTTAAATGGGTTAATAATATTGTTTTAGATTTTGCTATATCTTCTTCATTTCTAACAATCCCATTTTTATCGGCATATTCTACAAAATCGTTTAGTAAATTCTGCTTATCAAGATATTTATCTAATTGTTGATATGATTTTAATTTGTTAAATGTATTTCTATGTTCATCGGTATATTTAAACGCAAAGCTATAAATAAGCCCATGATTTACTACATTTGTTAAATAAAGAGTTACTCCTTGTGTATCAACAGGGATAAAGTAATCTGGCATTATTCCCCCTCCGCCATAAACCACTTTACCTGCCTTGGTATAAAATTTTAGAGAATCAGGAAAATCAATACTATCAGTTACAGAAAATTCTCCTTTCAAATACCTTGTGCTAATGTCTTTATAATAATTATCATAACCATCTTTATACGATTTTTGAATACATCTGCCAGTAGGTGTATAATATCTTGCAATAGTTAATCTAAGCCCAGAGCCATCTGAAAAATAGGTAGGTTCTTGCACTAAACCTTTACCAAACGAACGTCTGCCAATAATTACACCTCTATCATTATCTTGAATTGCACCTGCCATAATTTCACTTGCCGAAGCCGACCATTCATCAATTAATATTGCAACATTACACTGCAATAATGATTCTCTAGAACTTGCAATTGTTTTATTTATTGGTCTGGAACGACCTTGTGTGTAAACAATTAGTTTACCTTTTTCTAAAAATTCGTCTATAACATTAGTAGCAGCATCCATGTAACCACCACTATTACCTCTTAAATCTACTACAATCTTTTTCATTCCCTTTGCCTTTAAATCTGCAACTGCGGTTATAAACTCTTCGTATGTTGTTCTTGCAAATTTATTTATTTTAACATAACCTATATTTTCAGTAAGCATATAAGCAATATCAATACTTTCAAGTGGAATTTTATCTCTTATTATATTAAAGTTAAGAAGTTTTTTTACGTTTTTACGTTTTATTCCTATTTTTACCTTAGAACCTCTAGTGCCTTTAAGTTTTTTTACAACATCGTCAGATTTAATTTTAATTCCGGAAACAATTTCATCATTAACTTCAACAATTCTATCTCCTGCCATAATTCCTATTCTTTCAGATGGACCACCTTTAATGGTATTTACAACCATTATTGTATCATTTTGAATATTAAACTGTATTCCAATACCATCAAAATTACCTTCCAATGGTTCATTCATCTCACTCATATCTTTTTTTGGAATGTATATAGAATGTGGGTCAAGTTTTTTTAATATTTCCGGAATAGCTTCTTCTATTAACTCTTCTCTCGAAATTGTATCAACATATTCTTCTTCAATATAACTTAACACTGCATTTAGCTTGTCAGTATTTGGATATAAAGTTAATGAGTTGTCGTTTAACTTACTATAACTATTACCTATTAAAATACCAATTATTAAAGTTAATGAAAATAATATTGGTGTTAATATTGCTATTGTCTTGTTTTTTCCAGACATATATTTCTATCTTTTTTAAATTATAGGCAAAGTTATTAAATTAGATATAATTTTAAAGGGTATTTTGTTAATATTTAATAAATATACTCAAAACCACATAGCTTTTCGGGTTTTCTATTTTTTCTTTTTAGATTAACTAAGATTTTTGCTTAATTTTTACAATCCCACAACTTTTGGATATAATCCATAGAAACTCTAAAAAAAGAAAAAATCAATCCACATAAATTTCCGAAAAGCTAAATGGATTGAATATAAAAACACTTTAACTTAATGATATTAGTGCATTTCCAATTCATACAAACAAAAAAAGCACCCAAAACTGGATGCTTTTTTTTTAAA
>CAZRWZ010000169.1:0-6212 GCA_964603745.1 uncultured Bacteroidaceae bacterium
TGGTGATAATTGGTCGGCAAACCCAGATAGTATTCCAAATTTATTACAAGGTGTTGTTCACGCACCAGATACAATAAATGCATGGGCTGTTGGTGCAAATGGAAATATCTTTAAAGGTACTCGTTCATCTGTTGGGATAAACGAAATAGGTTTAAATCTTGATGTTAAAATATACCCTAATCCTTCTTCTAATGCTATTAATGTTAATATAAATTCACAAAACAAAGAGTTAATTAATTATACTTTAACAGATATTTCAGGAAGAATTATTGAAAAAGGAAATTGGAACCTAGGCGGTTCTACTTCTGTATTTTCAGTAAATTTATTTGAATATAATAATGGTGTTTACTTCTTAAATTTAAAAACCGAAGAAGGAGAAGGTACTTTTAGAGTATTAAAAAATTAATAAAATTGTTAAATATTGATATCTTAAAAATAATATAATGAGTAATTTGTTGATTTTATTAGCTTTAGGTGTAGGAAGTTTGATATTTTTATTAATTATCAGAAAGAAGGGAGAGAAACTTATAATCACACGATTTATTGCTACTTTATTATCTACACTCATTGGAGTGTTATTAGCCGTAACTTTATCAAATATTGCAAATATTAAGAAGGAAAAAGCAGATACAATAAAGTTATTAAATTCAGCAACTCATATTATTAATATGACTTATGATTATACAGTAGGTTTGGAAACTTTTGTTTTAGAATTAGAAAAGGATTCAACTATTAATAATGATTCAATAATAACAATTATTAAAGAAAAGAATCCATTACCTTATCCTGACCTAATGGAAACAATAATTTCTAATGAATTAATATCAAAAAATATAAGTGAATTTTCATATATTAAAATCAATAGCGTAATAATTAATTTAAAAAGAGTCCGTGGATACAAAAGTATTAATAACTACAAAATGTCTCTTAAAGAATTAACAATACTCTTAGAATTGGAAATAGACTTTCAAAATGGTAATATAGATATAGAAGCAATGAATGATAGATTTATTGAAAAAACCAACAATTTTTCACAGGAATTTTCAGACCCTAATACCATTAATGTTGAAACGGAAGTAAGTGAATCAAGTACCAATGTGCCCTAACAAAGGCTCATACGTAATGCGGGATTCATCGTAGGTGTATTAGTTATATCTGAATGGGCAAATAATAAAAGTAAAACCTGACAAAGAATAAGCCCACTGGTTCCCGATTATATCGTGTTCCTTGCGTGGTTAAGAGTTAAAATATAAAAAAGCTTCGAGAGTTAAAATATCTCGGAGCTTTTTTGTTGTATTTTGTTTGTATAAAAATGGATTTGAATTTATACCGATTAGCCAATTAAATCTTGTATAATTTCACTTTGTTCATTCTACAAGTTAATTGGTCTATCGGCATTACAATTAATATAACTTGCAATTTATAAAAATTCCGTCTATTTTCGCGTTGTATGAAATTAATCACAAACAATTTGTGCATTAAACTTTATAATTACCGTTACCAAATATAAAAAACCAAATAATGAAAAATATACAAGCAATAATAATCATAGTTCTAATTTTTGCAAGTTCATATGTAAAGTCTCAGAATTACCTAACAACACCAGAAATAAAAGCTGTAATTATTCAAGAAGTTGATAAGGGAAGAACTCCTAGTTTAGTTGTTGGAACAATTAATAAAGAAGGAAAATTTGTTTTTGGATATGGTAAACCATTTAGTAAAAACGATAATTTACCCGACGAAAATACAATTTATGAAATAGGCTCTATTACAAAAATATTTGTTACTACAATCTTTGCCGATATGGTTTTAAAAAATGAGATTGGTTTAAACGACCCTATTTCTAAGTTTCTACCTGATACATTGTCTTTGCCAAAAATTAACGGTCAAGATATTACTTTAAAACATTTAGCTACACATACAGCTGGATTTGATAAAATGCCTGCATCTTATTATGATCTGGAAAAAGAAGATACTCATCAATTTTATAAAGACTTTGACAAAGCTGATATGTATAAATTTAAATGAATTTTCCGCTCTTCCGAGTGGCCAATGTCATTAAGTTAAGACGTAAAATCTATAATTTAAGCGTCATTGCGAGGATTCCGATAACTATCGGAAGACGAAGCAATCTTGTTAATATCAAGAGATTAACTTTGTTGAGGGCTTTGCCGTTGCCGAACTCGTTCCTCGTTCGCAATGACGACAATATCCTTAACTTAATGACATTGTACGCACGGTGGTGTGAGAGGTGTACTGGCTACCGTTTGGTAGTCAGCCATCTACTCGATGTGTGGTCGTACCTTTATTCAATCTTTATTTTTTCATTGATAAAAAAACCTGACATCGTAAAACAATATCAGATTTCTGTTTATTTTCAATAAAACTAAAGTTGAAATTTTATACAACTTTTAATATCAACTACAAAAGTTACCAATGAATTCTATAAGTAGAGTTTCCTAACTCTTCAACTTCTCCTGTAGTTATTCCTACCATTTCTAATATACCAAGCCACACACCAATGTATAAACTTTCATCATAACCTGGTGCAGGTGCATGCATTGTAATTTCTGTTTCTTGTTCATTAGAGATTTTTCTAGGTATAACATCATCTCCATTATGATTTTCCAAAAATCCTTCAGCTTCATATTTAACAAAGTCAAGAGGTGTTTTTAAATGCTCTGGAAAACCTGATGTTCTTTTAATAGTAGGATAAATTCTTTTTCCTAAATCAATCATTGCTTGTTTTGGATTGTCATAAGAATTAGAATATACTTTCATAAAATGATCCCATAATGATGTATCATAATAATCTTCTGGATCTAACTCTAAATGAGTACAGCCTGTTTCATCCTCTAGGTATTCATTAGCTTTTGCCAATATTTCTTCTTTGTCAGACATTAACATTCCTGTTAATGTAATAAATTTCCCTTTAATTTCTGCCATAATCTATATTTTTAGTTAATAATTAATTTGATTTTAATTTTTCAATAGTTGCTAGTAATTCTTTTTCTCGAGCAATATAATCTCTTTTTTGTTTTTCTGCAATTTCCCAATTTCTAATAATTTCTTGTTCTTGTTTTATTTTTAATGTAACATCGTCAACAAATAATAAAATCATTTCTTGCTCATTTATTGTTTCTTCGCCAACAATAATATCCGCCATAAATTTACTTCCATCTTTACAAATTGCTTTTTGTCGTTTTTTATCGCCTTGCTTAACCTTATCTAGTTTTAAAAATTTAAAGATAGTTTTATAATCCATATTTTTCATATCTTCTTCTGTATAACCAGTAAGATTGGATGTTGTTTTATTTGCCAAATCAATTTTCCCTGTATTTTTTGATATAATTAATATTGCAGAGACAGCATTATTTAAAATAGCATTTGTTTTTTTATTATTTTCTTCAAGATTTTTCTGACTCGCATTCATATCATCTTGAATTGCCTGCATTTCTTCTAAATTTTGACGTAACTCCTCATCTTGTGCTTGCATCTCCTCTATATTTCCTTGAAGCTCTTTTTCTTTTAATGAAATTTCTCGTTTTTGTTTTTCTGCAATTTCCAAATTTCTAATAATTTCTTGTTCTTGTTTTATTTTTAATGTAACATCGTCAACAAATAATAAAATCATTTCTTGCTCATTTATTGTTTCTTCGCCAACAATAATATCCGCCATAAATTTACTTCCATCTTTACAAATTGCTTTTTGTCGTTTTTTATCGCCTTGCTTAACCTTATCTAGTTTTAAAAATTTAAAGATAGTTTTATAATCCATATTTTTCATATCTTCTTCTGTATAACCAGTAAGATTGGATGTTGTTTTATTTGCCAAATCAATTTTCCCTGTATTTTTTGATATAATTAATATTGCAGAGACAGCATTATTTAAAATAGCATTTGTTTTTTTATTATTTTCTTCAAGATTTTTCTGACTCGCATTCATATCATCTTGAATTGCCTGCATTTCTTCTAAATTTTGACGTAACTCCTCATCTTGTGCTTGCATCTCCTCTATATTTCCTTGAAGTTCTTTTTCTTTTAATAAAATTTCTCGTTTTTGTTTTTCTGCAATTTCTAAATTTCTAACAACATCTTGTTCTTGTTTTATTTGCCGTGTAACATCTTTAATAAATAATAAAATCATTTCTTGCTCATTTATTGTTTCTTCGCCAACAAAAATATCTGCCATAAATTTACTTCCATCTTTACAAATTACTTTTTGTCGCTTTTTATCACCTTGCTTAACTTTGTTAAGTTTTAAAAATTTTAGAATAATTTTATAATCTTTATTTTTTAACTCAGTTTCACTATAACCTGTTAATACGAACGTTGTTTTATTGGACAAGGTAATCTTACCTGTTTTTTTAGATACGATTAAAATTGCATCTTGAGAATTTTCAAGAATTGCATTTGTTTGCCTATTATTTGCTTCTAATTCTCTTTGTTGTCGGTCACTTTCGTCACGAGTTGCTTGCATTTCTTCAATGTTTTGCCTCATCTCCTCCTCTTGAGCTTTCATCTCTTCTTGTTGTTGTTGAGAATTTTCAAGTAATATTGATGTTTTAATTGCAATTTGCACACTGGAGATTGTCGCTGCAATACTTTCTCCTATTTTTTCAACAAATTCAATTTGGTGTTTAGGCAATTCATTTAACGATGCAATTTCAATTACTCCAAAAATTTCTTCATTTAATAATAGTGGTACTAATAACAAACTAGATGGTGTAGAATCTCCAAGTCCAGATGTTATTGTAATATAATTAGTAGGAATATTTGTCATATAAATACTTTTCATTTCTAAACCACATCTACCAACTAAACCTTCTCCCCACATAATTTGTTTTTCTGAATATTTCTTTCTATCAAAAGCAAAACAAGCTTCTAAATTATAATATTGTTTACTTTTATCAATTACATTATTATCATTTATATTTTCATCATTTTTCAATATAAAAATACCTCCTTGATTTGCCTCTAAATATTTGATAAGATTACTAATAATATTGTATGATAATTTTTCAATGTCATTATTATCTTTTCGTAGTATATCACTAAATTTTGCGAGTCCATGTGTTGCCCAATTTCTTTGATTTTCTTCTTTTAATCGGTTTTCTTCTTCGTCTTTAGCTTTTTTCAAACTATCTCGCATTTCTAATAAAGAAATTCCTAATTCATCTTTATCACTTATTAATTTAAATTCTTTATTTATATCTCCTCTCTCAATATCTTTAGCAAAGGATATTGCATTTTTTAATCTTTCTATTAACTGATTTAATGATTTATTTATTTGACCTATTTCACTATTTGTTTCAATTAATTTTTCTTTTGGCAAATCTCCTTTACCCAATTGAATAACAGTACTATCAATACTCTCAATTGGTTGTTTTATAATTTTAATTAAAATCAGAACAATTATTATAACTATAATAATAATAAGCAAACTCATTAATATAGTCTTATTATTTATAAAGCTTTGGTTTGTTTTAATACTATTTTCTTTAACTGTTATTATATTTTTAATATTTATTTTTAATTGGTCTAATCTTTTTAATATATCATCAGAAATAATCATTATTTCTGATTTAGATTGTACAAGAGAAGACATTTCGCTCATTAATACGGAATCTTGATATGATAATTGAGAGTTTAATGAAACAGTTATATATTTCATCTTTGGTAATAAATCTTCTCGAATATTTTGATTTATGTTTTGAATTTCTTTAAAATCATTTTCATCAATATCCTTTATTAATGTTTCTAAATTATTTAAAATTCTAGGAATATTTGTATTTATTAATTTTCCATATTCTATTTTATATGTATCTTCTGAATTACTAGAAACAACCCAGTTAATTATATTATTTTTTAATTTCGAGATTACAATTTGTAAATTGTCAACTTCGATATATGCTGGTTCATGTGTAGATATAATTTCTTGCAGGATATTTTTATTTGATTTTAAAGACAGGATAGTTAAAAAGCTATTAGTCAATATCATTAAAATTATCACACTAATTCCTAAAATTATTTTTGATTTAATTGTTGACAAATTCATTCTTTTCATAATTACAATTTTGTAAATTACACAAATATATGTATTTCAATAATTATTCGCAAACGTTTTCTTTTTTATTTCGCAATTCCTTTATTAGTATGCTAACGGCCGCTTATAAACGGCTGTGCACATATTTTAGTAGTTAATTTCATGC